>CAZNRJ010000096.1:0-6247 GCA_964574945.1 uncultured Ohtaekwangia sp.
TGCCGCCAATTATAATTGCCCGGGCCAGTTAGTGATTTCGGGTTCAATAAGGGGTATAGATATCGCATGCGAGAAATTAAAAGCGGCTGGGGCAAAGCGGGCGCTTCCACTCCAGGTGGGGGGCGCATTTCATTCACCACTCATGGAACCTGCCCGCGAGGAGTTGGCCGCAGCTATCAGCTCTACTCAATTTAGCAACCCGGTTTGCCCGGTTTATCAAAATGTGAATGCATTGCCATCAACAGATATTTCAGTAATTAAAAAAAACCTGATCGACCAGCTTACAGCCCCGGTGCGCTGGACACAGTTGGTGCAAAAGATGGTGCAGGATGGAGGAACAACGTTTATTGAGTGCGGCCCTGGCAAAGTTTTACAAGGCCTTGTTAAAAAGATTGCCCCGCAGGCCGAAGCATCAAGCCTTTAAAGTAATTAGGTGTTCAATATCTCCCAAGTTATCGGCAATATTTTCTGACGACTTATCAATGACAGACTCAAAAGAAAAATTTACGAAAACCAAAATCGACAGCATGTTTCGACTTGGTTACAAACTTGCTTTTGATACAAGAAGTAAAAAGAAGAAATGGAACGACATATTTGCTCTTTGGTATTGTGCAGCGACAAATGGACACTTAAGAGCACAATTCTATTTAGGCACTTGCTATGACTTTGGAATTGGAGTAAAGAAAAACTTGTCAGAAGCATTTAACTGGTACATGAAAGCTGCGAGGAAGGGAAAAAGGGAAGCGCAGTATAATATTGGTTTTTTTTATAAAGAGGGAGAATTTGTAAAACAAGATTATAAAAAAGCAGTGTACTGGTACTCACTTGCTGCGAAGCAAGGCGACACTGAAGCTCAAAGAGATTTAGGATTTTGCTACTTCTATGGTGAAGGTATAAAGCAAGACCATTCAAAAGCAATTTATTGGTATAAGAAAGCTGCTGACAAAGGGAACGACAAAGCAATGTATAATTTAGGTTTATGCTACGAATTTGGAGACGGTGTGACGCAGTCAAATCGTTGGGCTAAACACTATTATGCAAAAGCCAGTAAACTCGGACATAAGAATGCCAAAGTCAAGTTGAAACGACCGGGTTCAATGATGGCCGGAAATACTTATAAAGAAAAAAATAATCAAAGTACATGAGACTATTATCCATCCTTCTATTTTTCATGATTTCGACAAGTACACTGTATGCACAAGAAACATTAGATCTCACTAAAAACAGGGATTGTGAACTATTTCCTGAAAAAGGAAAGTTTAACGCGGAAGAACGGCTGAAAAAGATTAAAGAAATTGGCGGTCGGTTGGTTACGGTCTACTTAGTCATCCCTTAAAAAGCTGAAAGGGTTTAAATTAATGGGGATATGGAGTGATTTGGGTTGATAAAATCTGCAAGAAAGGAGAGATTTATACCGAAAACCTTGCAGATTTTTTATGGCTCCAAAACTCGTTTCGCAATCCCAACTAAGTTTTTATAGCACGTTCGAAGAACAACTCAGTCATCGTCATCCGCTTTACATTTTAGCCAACCAAATCAGGTGGACTATTTTTGAAGAAGCGTTTACCCCACTGTATTCAGAAGAAGGCCGTCCTGGAAAACCGATACGGTTGATGGTGTCTTTGCTCATGTTGAAACATGTGCGTAACCTCAGCGATGAGAGTGTTGTAGAGCAGTGGTTTGAAAATATCTACTACCAATATTTCAGCGGTGAGAAAACCTATGCTTGCGGAGTTCCCTGTGAGGCCAGTGAGCTTGTTCATTTTAGAAACCGCATCGGAGCAGCAGGGATTGAATTGATTTTGAAAGAAAGCATCCGTGTAAACGGAAAAGATGGTGAAGAGCAACAGGCCACTACTGACACCACGGTTCAGGAAAAGAACATCACCTATCCCACCGATACTAAATTGCACCGTAAGATCATCAGGAAATGTGTTGGCATTGCTGCCGATGAAAATATTGAACTACGCCAAAGTTACACCCGTACGGTAAAGAAATTATTGATGGAACAACGGTTCAGAAACCATCCAAAAAATAAAGGCAGGGCACGGAAAGCAGATCGAAAAATAAAAACCATAGCGGGGCGATTAGTACGGGAATTAGAGCGAAAACTCACACCAGGGTTGCATCAGGACACGCTTGAACTGTTTAAAAAAGTATTAGCACAAAAGAGAGCTGACAGCAATAAAATTTACAGCCTACATGAACCACATACCCAGTGCCTGAGCAAAGGCAAAGAGCACAAGAAATATGAGCCTGCCTGACCGGCAGGCAGGTTTGGCAGTAAGGTGAGCATCATCACCACTAAAACAACAGGTGTTATTATCGGAGCTATCAACATAGAGAGGAATGTACATGATAGTAAAACATTACAACCAGCACTGGAGCAACAACAACGGCTAACAGGCATCACCCTGAAAAATAATTTTGTTGACCGCGGATACCGGGGCGTGAAAGAGGTATTGGGAACCACTATTGTTACCCCTGACAAGCCCGGCAAGCAGCGAACAGCTTATCAAAAGCAAAAACTTCGGAACGGGTTTAAGCGCAGGGCCGCCATCGAACCGAAAATAGGACACCTAAAACAAGATCATCGCTTAAGCCGAAACTTTTACAAAGGTATCAAAGGCGATAACATCAATGTTATGCTGGCTGCGGCTGGAATGAACTTTAAACGGATGATGAACAAGTGGAAATTGAACCCATTTGTCTTTTTGGCTCAACTTTTACAAGCTCTTTTTAGGTCACTTATAACTAACTCAGCTCAAGCTCAAAATTCTTTAGCTCTAAAAATGAGTTTTTAAGGGACGACTACTTAGTAAAAGGGCAAGGACAATAAAATTAAAACTAAATACACAGGAAGAGTAGACCTAAGATCAATAGATGATGGCAAATTGTCTTTGGATACCCGCACAAAAGTCCTGGTGGTTACTGTCGATCAAGGCAACGGAAGGATGATCTCGTATTTTCCTCTTACTTATGACGAAAACTATAGGATCTATTTGACAGACAGACTGTCTGTGACAATGAAACGCCCTACAACACTGTATGCCACGTTGTGTTAATTTGAAAGGAAAACGCCAACGCGGCATATACTATATACTAAATGATGTAGGACACCTAATCTGACTTATGATACCCGCATTACGCTAAGCGTATCTTCACACTCTGCCAATAATTGAAGGTGATTTTTTTTTATACCAGGATGAATAAAGTTTGGGAGTACCTCCGCCAAAGGTTCCAGCACAAACCTTCTTGCAGCAATGCCCGGATGTGGCACGATGAGATTGTCAGAATGGATCACCTGGTTTTCAAAATAAAGAAGGTCGATATCAATTAACCGGGCACCCCATTTTTCAGTTCGAACACGGCCCATTGTATGTTCGATGGTAAGGGCAGCTTTCAACACGTTGGTTGGGGAAAGCGTTGTGGTGACAATTAGCACCTGATTTATAAAAGATGGCTGATCGGTTTTTCCCCAGGCCTCGCTTTCATAAAGTGATGACCGGGCTGTGATAGAACCTATTGTTACTTCGATTTCACGGGCCGCTTTTTCAAGGTTTGATTGCCTGTCTCCTAAATTGCCTCCCAAAAGAAGAATCGCGGTTGATTTCATTTGAGGAAAGATAGCAACGGTATTTCTTTACGGACAAGCTTTCAGTAATTTTGACGCTTAAATTTTAAGTATGAATTTCTTCAAAGCGTTTTTGGCATCGTGCCTTGGTTCATTGCTTGCCCTTGTTGTTTTTGGTTTTCTTGCCGTAATCTTGGTTATAGGGGTTATTTCCAATCTCTCAAACACAGATACCCTTACAACCGTAAAAGACAATTCGGTGCTGCACTTAAAATTAGATGTTCCTGTTACCGAAGCTGAAATTGAAGATCCCTTCGAAGGGCTGCCGATACCCGGGGCAGTATCTTCCATTGGTTTGCTGCCTTTAAAGCGAACGCTTGAGCATGCTAAGGGCGATCCGAAAATAAAGGGAATCTATTTAGACCTGAACATGTTTATGGCCGGCTACGGGGTGGCCCGTGAAATCAGGCAAGCGTTGCAGGATTTTAAAACCTCTGGGAAATGGATTGTTGCCTACAGCGAGTTTTATACAGAGCAGGCTTACTACATAGTTTCGGTAGCCGATAAAGTGTTTTTAAATCCCGAAGGCGAAATTGAATTTAACGGATTGGCAGTTGAAGTTTCTTTTTTCAAAAAACTTTTCAATAAGCTGGATATCAAGCCCCAGATTTTCAGGGTAGGTGATTTTAAGAGCGCTGTTGAACCCTTCATGCTCGACCACATGAGTGCTGAAAACAGACTCCAGCTCAATGAATTAATTTCTGACATTAACTCATCCATGCTCCATGATATTGCTGAGAGCAGAAATATTGAAATCAACCGCTTGCGCGAGATGTCAAACAAAATGCTGGTCACCAATACTCAAACTTCGGTAGCGTTGGGGTTAATCGATTCACTTTATTATTTCGATCAGGTGCAGCAGGATTTGAGAAAGCGATTGAGTATTGAAAAGGATGGCGCAATCAATTTTGTTAAGTACAACAAATACAAAAAGAGTTTCTCGGGTTATTCAAATTCAAAAAATGAAATTGCTGTGATTGTTGCCGATGGTGATATCTATCCCGGCAAGGCCAGCCAGGGTGTGATTGGCTCTGATACGTTTGCCGAGGAATTGAGAAAAGCCCGCACTAATGATAAGGTGAAAGCCATTGTTGTGCGCATTAACTCACCGGGAGGCAGTGCGCTTGCAAGCGATGTAATGTGGCGCGAAATTAAGCTCGCATCAAAAGTAAAACCGGTGATCGCCTCTATGAGTGATTACGCAGCTTCGGGTGGTTACTATTTAGCGATGGCATGCGATACGATTGTTGCTCAGCCTACAACCATTACAGGCTCAATTGGTGTATTCAGCGTTCTGTTTGATCTGAGTGGTTTTCTGGATTCTAAATTGGGGATCACGTTCGACCAGGTGCAGACCGGGGAAACAGGAGAGATGATTACGGTCACGCGTCCGCTAACAAATGTTGAAAAAGCGATCTGGCAAAAAAAGACCGATGATATTTATGAATCATTTACAACCAAAGCAGCGGATGGAAGGGGCATGTCTGTGGAGGCATTGAAGAAAATTGCTTCAGGCAGGGTGTGGACAGGAACACAAGCAAAGGAGCGAGGGCTGGTGGATGTGCTGGGCACCTATGAAGATGCGTTGGCAATCGCGGCAGGGAAAGCGGGCATATCAGGGGATTACAAAACCCGGTTTTACCCCGTGCGGAAATCCTTTATTCAGGAGTGGCTTAGTAATATGGAGGAAAATGCCGAAACCAAAGCATTAAAAAATAGTTTGGGTGAGCATTTCAGCACCTATCAGCAATTGAGAAAACTAAAGGGATTGCAGGGAAGCCAGGCGCGAATGCCCTTTGAATTAATTATAAAATAGGGTTTTGGGCAAAAATTGAGGTGTAACATTTCATCCAAAAATGAAACATTTAGGGTATTTTTTGACAAATTTGGAAACAATATAACCTCCTGACCGGCCAGCTCAACAAATCGAAAGTTCACAGTCTCAGGCAATTAGTCGAACAATATTCCCGGTTACAGAAATATCCTCCCAAAGTGCACACATAAGCGGAACTTTGAGATATTGAAATCTAATTAGTGGTTACTTACCCTACCTTGATACCAAAATCAAGGGTGAGTTAAGTGTTTTGAAGGAATTGGATCAGCTAACTTATTTCCACTGATCGGCATCTTCCAAAACGAAACCACCCCCATTGTTTGAAGAAGTTGTGTTCTCTTTTTGAGCAACTGTTTTTGTAGTTGAATCATTGGTAAATGCAAATGCAGTTGATAATATTATTACGACTGCGCCTAATAAGACTATTGTTTTTGTTTTCATAGTGATTATTTTTAAAATTTTGAAGATTAACTTTATTCTCTGATTGGAACACCGCCAGCATTTGATGAATCAATTTGAGGTTTTACCTCTTCCTCAGTACATGAAGTGAAAGCTGAGAATGATAAGGCAACGAGAATCAATGAGTAAATGAATTTTTTCATAATGAGTTGTGGTTAAGGGTTTCTAAGTTTTTTAAAGTTATTCTCTGATTGGAACACCGCCAGCATTTGATGAATCAATTTGAGGTTTTACTTCTTCCTCGGTACAAGAAGTGAAAGCCGAAAATGATAAGGCAACGAGAATCAATGAGTAAATGAATTTTTTCATAATGAGTTGTG
>CAZNRJ010000096.1:6347-11421 GCA_964574945.1 uncultured Ohtaekwangia sp.
CTCTGATTGGAACACCGCCAGCATTTGATGAATCAATTTGAGGTTTTACTTCTTCTTCGGTACAAGAAGTGAAAGCCGAAAATGATAAGGCAACGAGAATAAGGGAGTAGATGAATTTTTTCATAAGTTTAGGGTTAAAATTTTAAAGGGTTAGATTTGATTTAATCTTTATAAATTATGGATCAAATTTCAGCACAGAATTCAAATTAATTTCAACTATTATAAAACTTGCCTTGCTTACGTACCTTAAATCTCTAAAGCGTTTAACTTTTTTTTTATTCCTCTCCGGGTTTCTAGGGTCTTTTGAATCACATTCTCAAAATGAGGCCAAGATTGATTCGCTCAAAATTTTACTAAGATCAGCGAGAGATACAACCCGATTTCGGATTTTGAGTGAGCTTTTTAAGCAGACGAATAGAACAGATTTCGAAGGCTCACTTAAGTATGCCAATGAAGCATTAGGTGTGGCTGAGTCAATCGGTGACTCGGTTAGAATTGTTGAAGGCGGAAGAATGATAGCTTACTCATTGGCTGACTTGGGTAGGAACGATGATGTGACAACTATCTTGAATCGAGTTATAAGAATTGGAGAAAGGAATAAAGAGCGTTATCCTGAACTCAAGTCTAAATTAAAATTTCTGTATAATAATGCAGGGATTGCATACATGTATCTAGGTAAATATGATTCTTCATTGGATTATCATTTTAAATCTCTTGAGATACGCGAGCTAGAGGACAATATAAGAAGTATGGGAACTGCCCAAAATAACATTGGGTTGGTTTACTTTAAACTTAAGAATTATGACAGGGCTTTGGAATATTATTTGCGATCTTTAGAAGGTAAAAAAGCTCTGAATGACGTTAACGATGTTGAAAAAATATTAATCAATATTGGACTATGTTATAATGGAAAAGGTAATTCTACGAAAGCAATCGAATCCTTTGAGGAAGCAATTAAAAATTGCAGAGAGAATTGTTCTGAACAATTTTTGAAAGAAGTTAATTTGGGATTGGGGATCGCCTATCAAATGAATAAGGAGTATGAGATTTCAAGAAGATATTTAAGTAAGTCCCTTGAGATAGCTAAAAAGCAAAATGATGAATATTATGTAATTGAAAATTTATTGGCCATTGGAAGTATCGAACGAGAGTTAAAAAATTACGATGGCAGCATCAAATATTTGGAGGAAGCAAACACGTTAGCCCAACAATCACATTTCAATGAACTACTGATAAATATTTACAAAGAGCTATCGAAAACTTATAAACTAACCACAAATTACCAAGCTGCTTCTGATTGGCAAGGACAATACATCGCACTTAAGGATAGTATTTACGGAGTGGATTTGATTAAAAATCTAGCACGGGTTCAAACTAACTATGACCAGCGCGAGAATATAAAGACAATAAGACTTATCAATGAAAACATCAAACTAAAAGATGAACAACTTCAACGCCAGCGGCTGCAATATTTTTTTATTGTCTTAGTTACTCTATTAATTATTGTCCTGGCTATGGTGCTGCTATGGGCAAACCGAAGGCAGCATGTGCACAACGCTGCGCTCAGCGAAGCCAAGCGCGTGATTGAAGATCAGAATAAAAAACTCACCGTCACGAACGAAGAACTTGACCATCGTGTGCAGGAAAAAACGCAGGACCTTTTTGAAACCAATGAAACGCTCATCCAGGTAAATGATGAGTTGGATAATTTCGTGTATCGTACCTCGCATGATTTGCGCGGGCCATTAGTTACCCTAAAAGGGGTTTGTAACGTGGCGATGCTGGATGTAAAAGATGAATTGGCCCAGGACTATTTGAAAAGATTAGATGTAACAGCAACCAAACTCAATGATATCCTTACCCGGCTGTTGGTGGTTAACCAGGTTAACCATATAGAGATTGAGGCTTCCGGGATTAATTTAGGGTTTGCCATAGATGATGTGATAGCCCTGGAAAAGGAAAAAGGAATTCCTGCCAAGTTAAAAATTGATTACGCCATTGATCCGGACGTAAGCCTGATCTCGGACACGCGGCTTGTAAGGATTGTCCTTGAAAACCTGATTGATAATGGTATCAAGTTTTACAACACCTCAGACCGGATTGACCCATACGTGAAAGTAAAAGTAAGTAAGGGCAAGCGTGGCAATGTGAAAATCTATGTGGAGGATAATGGCATTGGTATAAACTCTGTAGATAAGGACCAGATTTTTCATTTGTTTGTCCGTGCTTCCGAGCGTTCGGAAACAGGCGGCATCGGACTTTATCTAACCAAGCTGGCAGCCCAGCGCTTGGGGGGTGGAGTAAAACTGTTGGAGACTTCCGATAAAGGTTCAAAATTCCTTGTGTTACTTCCCGGGGATATAAACCCTATCCTTGCGAAACGAAAAGCCCTGGAAGCACAGCGCCTCATTGAAAAGGAAAGACGCGAACGGGAGAGAAGGGAAAAAGGTAATCCGAAAGATGATATTGAGGATTTCATATAGCGAAAAGCTACCTGTTAATTCCTGCCTGTAGCCATCGGGATATTCACCGTCATTTAGCATCTTTGCAGTCCTTGTTCTTCAGATTTCTACTATGAGTGAAAAATCATTTAAACGATATACGGTTACAGCAGCATTGCCATACGTAAACGGGCCAAAACATATTGGTCACCTGGCGGGAGCCTATATTCCATCCGATGTGTATGCCCGCTATTTGCGGTTGATGGGAAAAGACGTGATTTTTATCTGTGGCAGCGATGAACACGGTACGGCTATTCCTAACCAGGCGCTTAAAGAGAACACCACCCCAAAAGCAATTATCGATAAGTATGACGCTTTAATAAGAGACTGTTTCGCTAAGCTCGGGATGTCTTTTGATATTTATCATCGCACCAGCGAACCCATCCATCATCAAACCTCGCAGGAAATTTTTTTGGATCTTTATAATAAAGGATTATTTACCGAGGAAACTTCCGAACAGTATTATGACGAAGAGGCAAAAATGTTTTTGGCCGATCGCTATATCGTGGGCACATGCCCAACGTGTGGTCATACAAATGCGTATGGCGATCAGTGTGAGAAGTGCGGTTCAACGTTAAGTCCGCGCGAGCTGATTAACCCACGCTCAATGCTAAGTGACAAGGCCCCGGTTTTAAAACCTACCAAACACTGGTATTTGCCGCTCGAGAATTATGAGCCCTGGCTGCGCGAGTGGATATTAAAATCGCATCAGCAGGATTGGAAGCCGAATGTATATGGCCAATGCAAATCGTGGATTGAGGAGGGGCTGCAACCTCGTGCCATGACACGCGACCTGGATTGGGGAATTAAAGTTCCGTTACCCGATGCCGATGGCAAAGTGCTGTATGTTTGGTTCGATGCGCCCATTGGTTACATCTCCGCCACGCGTGCTTTGTTTGATGAAGTTCATTCAGGGAACCTGAAGTTTGCCACGCCACAACGCACGTTTGACAACATCAGTAAAGACGGTTGGAAAAAATACTGGCAGGATGAAGACACACGGCTGGTTCATTTTATTGGCAAGGATAACATTGTTTTCCATTGCATCATTTTCCCGGTGATGTTAAAGGCAACAGGTGAATACATTGTGCCTGATAATGTTCCGGCCAACGAGTTTATGAATTTGGAAGGCGATAAGATGAGCACCAGCCGGGGTTGGTCCATTGAGATGCATGAATACCTCGAAGACTTTCCTGATAAGCCGGATGTATTGCGCTATGCCCTGCTCACCAATTTGCCGGAAGCAAAGGATAGCGAGTTTACGTGGAAAGATTTCCAGGCCAAGAATAACAATGAGTTGGTTGCGATTTTTGGAAATTTTGTGAACCGTGCAGTGGTGCTTACGCAGAAATATTTTGAAGGAAAAGTTCCCGCACAAAAAGATCTTACCGGGTTGGATAAAAAAGCGCTGGCAGATTTAAAAGACTTCCCTGCAAAGATTGCAGCTTCCATTGAAGCCTTTCGCTTTCGGGAAGCGACCGCTAACTTTATTGACTTAGCGCGCACCGGCAATAAGTATCTGGCCGAAACGGAACCATGGAAGTTAGCCAAGACTGATTTGGACAGGGTAGGGACAATCTTAAATATATCCCTTCAGATCGCAGCCACGCTTTCTATTGTAGGTGAGCCGTTCCTGCCTTTTACGTCCAGAAAATTAAAAGACTTGCTGGGAGTAACTGACTTATCGTGGCAGCAGGCAGGTAATGCCAATGTGCTGGGCGAAGGTATATTATTAAAAGAGGCTCCGTTATTATTTGAAAAAATTGAAGATGCCGTGATTGAGGCACAGGTAAAAAAATTATTGGATACAAAACGAGCGATGGAATTAGAAAGTCAACCGGTCAATCCCGCTAAAGCGGAAGTTTCTTTCGATGAGTTTTCAAAGATGGATATCCGCATCGGTAAAATCCTGAAGGCGGAGCGGGTAGAAAAATCAAAAAAACTGTTGAAGCTGCAAGTGGATACAGGTATTGACACGCGCACCGTCATGAGCGGCATAGCCGAACACTTCTCACCTGAAGAAGTAACAGGCAAGCAAGTAACAATCCTGGTAAATCTTGCCCCCCGGAAAATTATGGGTGTAGAATCGCAGGGAATGATTTTGATGGCCGAAGATAAAGATGGTTCATTGAAGTTGGTGAGCCCTTCAGGTGAGGTAAGTGCGGGAGCGGGGGTTAGGTAGTATTTATGAAGAAATTTAGATTAGGATTGTTGGTCAGCGACCAACAATAACTTAGGATAACAAACTATGGCAACAAGAAAAACTTATTTATGCCCTGTGTGCAAATATGAAGCAGTCATTTCGGCTGGCCCAAGCCGTACCATGATGGCCGCATTCAATACTTTCGTGTGCTTGGACTGCAATGAATTGCGTGATGTATCCATTGCCCGGATAAAAGAGTATTCGATTTTGATTGATTTTGAGAATAGAACTCCACTCCCGAAACCATTTCCTGCACCGGTCAGGGAGGAGATTACACCGCAATGCTCTGATTGTGATAGCCAAAACGTAAAGATTTGGGATAATATCGAAAAGCCATGCCCAAAGTGCGGTGGGCAGATGGAGATTGATG
>CAZNRJ010000097.1:0-9640 GCA_964574945.1 uncultured Ohtaekwangia sp.
ATTCATAATAGATAGACACCGGCCTAAATACGGATCTATCTTTGTAAAGCAGGCGATTGATTTTTCGGTGAGGTCCTTGCTATTTTCAAATGCCTTCAGGGGAACTTTACCTTCCGGATCAACAGCTTTGTCCCAGGGTTTCAGGGAATCAACTTTCAAAAGCTCTTTACGCTCTTCATTAAATTCATTAATGATGGGAACCACTTCATGCGCAATAGCATCATGAAAATTAAAACAATCCTGTGGGGTGTAATCAAACCGGCCATAAGATTTAAACATGTAGTCCCTGAAGTTTTTCTGATCCGCATTTTTTGCGGCCAAATCCCTCAATGAAATAAGCTTACTAAAAAGTTTATCCAACACCTCTTTATCCTTCAACCTGCGTTCTGAAATTTTGTTGTAGGCTTCTTCCCGCTTAGCGCGATCGGTTGACTGTAAGATAACCCCCGCTTGTTGCAGGGTAAGCTCCTTGCCATTTATCTCTACGGTCATGGCACCGGAAAGCTGGGCGTACTTTTGAGTCTCTGTGTTTATTTCTGTAAACACTTTAATATTTGATTCACGAAATAATTCAATGTCCTTCTTAAGGTTCCTGATAAGAATATTAAAGCCAGGTTCCGACTCAAGGTTTTTTAAAAAGGGCGAGGCAGCTAATTTCTTATTAAGCAAATCGGAATACGGAGCGATTTGAGGTTGAATATTTTCAATAAAGTCCTGATAGCTTTTACTATACTCCTCATTATCAGTGTGGCACGTCATACGGATGTAGCGCCAACCCAAATCTTCGCTGATCACAGATTCCAGCTCACTCCTATCTTTAAGCCATTGTCTCAATTCTTTCTCATTGTCAATAGCCCGCGAAAGGAGGTTCTCAAAATAGGGCTTACTATTTTCCCATGTAGTGATTTTAAATTCCTCAGGTAAAAATGTACGGGTTGGTCGGTTGGGTATTTCGAGTGTGGTAGTCATAGTGATGTTAGATTCGTTGCAAAATAACAGTTTGCAACAGATTCACAGATTTTTACAATAAGTTTATACTATTCCCTGAAATCTATCGCATAAAATTACAGGTCAGAATCAGTACTTTTTTATAACTTCCAACGGAAAACTAAAAATCATCTCAAAAATACTTTGTCATCGCGGACAACGATCCGCGATCTCGGAATCCGTGCAAAAAAACGAGATACCGGAATAAATCCGGTATGACAGATACTCTTGGGAGTATTTTTGAGATGACTTATAATAACAAATGAAATATCTGTTACTTGCCTCCCTCTTCCTGGCTGCCTGCAGTGCAAAAGAGACCAAAACCATAGGAACCATCGAACGACTGGATCCCAGGCTGGATGATTTGATTTCAGCGGACGCAAAAATTGAAGTGATTGGCGAAGGCTATGAATGGAGCGAAGGCCCTGTTTGGGTTGCTAAAGAAAATATGCTGCTCTTTTCCGATGTTCCAAAAAACATAATTTATAAATGGACGGAGGCAAAAGGTGTTGAATCCTACCTGACTCCTTCCGGGTTTACAGGTATTGAAACAAGCTCGAAAGAGCCGGGCTCAAATGGACTTGTCCTTCACAATGATTCCCTGATTTTATGCCAGCATGGCGATCGCAGAATCGCAAAAATGAATGCTTCCCTTCAAAATCCGCAAGCACAATTTGCAACGGTAGCAAGCTCCTTCAACGGAAAACGTTTTAGTAGTCCGAACGATGCAGTCTATCGCAGCAATGGCGATTTGTTTTTTACCGATCCTCCTTATGGGCTCGGTAATCAAAATGATGATGATCCTGAAAAAGAACAACCATACAATGGAGTATATCGAGCGTCAACATCGGGAGTTGTCTCTTTGTTAGTGGATTCACTCACCCGCCCCAATGGAATTACCTTTGTATCCGATAATAAAATCATCATTGCTAATTCCGATCCCGCAAAAGCAATTTGGTATCAGTACGAGATCAATGATCAGGATTTTCTTCATAACGGATCAATCTTTTATGATGCCACTTCAAATGGAAAAACAGAAAACGGGCTTCCGGATGGACTTAAAGCAGACGGACAAGGAAATGTCTATGCCTCAGGACCCGGAGGTATCTGGATTTTTAACAAAGAAGGAATTGTGTTGGGCAAAATCAAGCTGCCCATACCGGCAGCCAATTGTGCGCTATCGCCCGATGAGAAAACCCTTTACATTACGGCTGATATGTATTTACTCAGGGTAAAGATGCGCGACTAATTCATGGAATTACTGATCGATATACTTGGCTGGATTGGTTCAATAGAAGTTGTTGCTGCTTATGGCCTTAACAGTTATCAGAAAATAAAATCCGATTCGATCGCTTTTCAATTATTAAACTTAACGGGAGCAATTTTTTTAATTGTAAATAGTATTTACAAACAAGCTTATCCTTTTACCTTCATCAACACAGTTTGGTCGGTAATTGCTATTGTGGCCATTGTGGGGATCATTCGAAAAAGAAATTCAATACATAAACCGACAACCGTTAAATAAAAAAAAGTTAATACTCCTTATGAGGCGAAATCTCCATTTAGTTCTTATCGGTTTACTAACTTTTGGTTGTCAGCAAAAACCAACCTTTGAAGAAAAGATAGATGTGTTGTTTTCCGAATCATTTGCTACCGATAAACCGGGTGGCGCTGTGCTGATTATGAAAGGGGAAAAAATAATTTTCTCGAAAGGATATGGATTGGCCGATTTAGCAACGAAAGAAGGGATTACCACAAAGACCCTATTCAATACGGGTTCCATTTCAAAAACATTTGTATCGAATGTAATTCTTGATTTAGCACGGGAAGGAAAACTATCGCTCAACGATTCGTTGGCTAAATACTTTACTGACTTCAAAAATCCGGAACTTGCAAAAAAAGTACGCATCCATCATTTGCTTACCCACACTTCGGGCCTTCCTGATAATCGCAGGGTTTGGCTTGACAGTGTTTTTTTGTTGAGCGCCAAAGACGAGGAAAACTTTGCGCCTGTTAAACTAAACGATTCTTTATTGTTTGAGCCCGGTTCTCGTTACGAATATTCTAATCCGGCTTTCAATGGGTTAGCCCTAATCATTGAAAAAGTTACCGGGCGTAAATGGCAAGAGGTAGTAAAAGAAAAAATATTCATTCCTGCCGGTATGAGCACAAGCGTAATCACTGATGGCGCTTTTCCTGAACAGGGTGTTTCTCATGCCTATTTAAAAAGCGGTGATAGCTTCATAGAAAAAGATTATGGAGAGGAACCCACCTTTGCAGCAGCCGGCAATGGTGGAGTTTGGAGCTCTGCAGAAGAACTTGTCAAGTATGAATTCGCAATTCAAAAATCTTCGTTCCTTACCAAAGAAATCCTTGATGATTCGCGTGAAGTAAAAAATTATCCGAACTGGAGCAGCAGGGAAAAACCATTTATCGGGTACAGTTGGTTTATTGATCAAACAACGGAAGGATATAAAATGATTTATCACACAGGCACACAAGGTGGTTTTTATGGTGATTATGTAAGCATCCCCGAAAAGGGAATCATGTATGTTATGCTTTGCAATATCCCAACCCCTCAGGAAGAAAAGAGAATTCCTGTTCTAACCCTTCTGAAAGAATACAATTGGCTTGATTAAACTTGTTACAAATCCATCATTATGAAAAAACTTTTCATTCCCTTTTTATTTCTACTTTCCATTTCTGTTTACTCGCAAAATCTTGCGCAACAGGTAAAAGAGTTTGATGCCTATGTGGAGAGTTCCCGAAAACTCTATCAGGTTCCTGGCCTGGCCGTTACGGTTGTGAAAGACGGGAAAGTAATTTTAAAGAAAGGGTATGGTGTGCAACAACTTGGGTCAGCAAACCAGGTCGATGCACAAACGCTTTATGCATGCGCCTCTACTACCAAAGCCATGACTGCCACCTGCATGGGTATGCTGGTGGATGAAGGAAAAATAAAGTGGGATGATCCTGTGATCAACTACTTACCCGAATTTCAATTATTTGATCCTTATGTTACCCGCGAGCTTAAAATCAGGGATCTTTTCACTCACAATTCAGGCGTAGGTAATGCCGATTTTCTCTGGACCATTATGGACATCCCCTCCGATGAAGTTTTAGCTAAAATGAAAATGGTTGAGCCCAGCTATTCATTGCGCTCCAGCTTTATCTATCAAAACATCTTTTACCTCGCAGCCGGTAAAGTCATTGAAAAAGTAAGTGGCACACCCTGGGAAGTTTTTATTCAGAAGCGGATTTTTGAGCCACTCAACATGACGCGCACATTTCCTTTGCTTAGCCAGGTGAAAGATGCCAATCAATCACAGCCTCATTATTGGGTGGATGGAAAAATTACCGTGATTACACGCACGAGTGCCGATGCGATTGGCCCTGCCGGAAGTGTATGGTCGTGTGTGGATGATATGGGCAAGTGGGCGCTTTGCATGTTGGATAGCAGCAAATACAACGGAGGGAAATTGTTAAAAGCAGCTACCTGGAATGAACTTTTCAAACCCCAGGTAATGGTAACAGAAAGCCAGTTTTATCCAACGGCACAACTTACTAAGCCAACCTGGACAACATACGGGCTCGGTTGGTTTCAACAAGATTACAAAGGAAAGAAAGTAAACTTCCACACAGGAAGTTTGGCTGGCGAAACGGCAATCCATGGGCAACTTCCTTCAGAAAAATTAGCCATCTATATTTTCGGAAACCTTGATCATGCCGAAGTAAGACATGCACTCATGTTTAAAGCATTTGATCATTTCGCGTTGGGCGGAACGCGCGATTGGAGTACAGATTTTTTTAATCTTTATAAGAAATTAAATGAGGCCGGTGAACAGGAAGAAAAGAAACAAGAGTTAACACGGGTAATCGGAACAAAACCCTCGCAGGCCATTGCCAACTATGCCGGAACCTACACAAGCCCCTTGTATGGGGAGTTGGTTGTTACCTTACAAGACAATTCGTTGTTGATAAACATGAACAACACCGCAAAAGCATCGCTCAATCACTGGAACTATGATAGCTTTCGTGGCTATTATGATAAACGGTGGTGGGGACAAACAACTGCCAGCTTCTCAATCGATTCGAAAGGAAAAATCAGCTCGGTGGTTATTGAAGGGATGGAGTTCACAAAATGATGCTGGATGCTTGAAACAAGATCCGGTCAGCCAATTTCAATCACCACATCATCGCTCATGGGATGGCCTACGCAGGTAAGCACGTACCCTTCTGCGCGTTCTGATTGCGAAAGACCTTCTTCCTCATCTAACTTCACCTGACCCGATAAAGCTTTGCCACGACACGCTGTACACAACCCGCTTTGGCAGGAGTATGGTAAATCTATTCCCTGATCGAGCGCAGTCTCCAAAATTGTAGAATTCGGCTCAACCATAAATTTGAATTCCTGTCCATCATAACGAACAGTTACTTCGCGTGCTTTCTTTTCATCGGAAGCAACAACAGTTTCTTTCTTAGCATCCTTGTCAATAGTGCCCTGAACAAAACTCTCTTTGAATATTTTCTCTTTTGAAATATTCTGCGCTGCAAGTAAAGTGTCTACATTCTTCATCATTCCTTCGGGGCCACACATCAGGTAGGTTGTTTTCTCAATCCCCCAATTAGGGATTCGCTCAAAAAGTTTGATAAGCATTTCATGATTTAGTAATCCCGAATAGCCTTGCCAGTTCATGGGCGCGTTGTCCAATACATGAATTACATGCAAACGACCCGCATGCGTAATTTGAAGTTTTTCAAACTGATCTTTAAAGATGATGCTGTCAATATCGCGATTACAATAAATGAGTGAGCAAATACTTTCAGGCTCCTGGGTGAGTGTACTTTTGATCAGTGACATCATGGGGGTAATCCCTGATCCACCCGCAAACATGATTAAGTGACGTTTGTTTTCGTTTTTATATTCCGTGGTAAAATGTCCCATCGGCTCCATTACCTTTAGCGTCTCCCCTGCTTTCAAATTATCGGGCAGCCAATTCGACATCAATCCATTGTCAACTCGTTTCACGGTAACGGCTAAATCCTGATCAACAAAAGGTGATGAATTTAATGAGTAGGCCCTACGTACATCTTTTCCGCCCACGGTAGCAATCAGCGTTAAAAACTGTCCTGATTTATAAGCAATTTTATTAGCGGGTTGCTCAAACACGATGCTGATGGCATCCCTGGTCTCCTGAATGATCTGCTTTACTTTTAAATCATAGTAATGCGGACCGCTGTTTACAGGTGTTCCCTCCTTTTTATCGCTCTTCTTGAAAAAACCAAATGCCATTTACTTGCTGTTTTTAATTTCGTGCAAAGTTAGCATGCAACAGTCGATAGTCAATAGTCTTTAGTCCATAGTCGTATTCGCATTTTTGACTCAAGACTATTTACTCATGGCTCTATGCTCTATAGATAAGTAACAGTTTATTGATTAAGTACTTCCGTAAAATGGCAACACATTCCTCGAATCATTTTTGTAATTTTGGACTTAATCTAATCATTAAAACGTGCAATTAAACGCCCTGACAGCCATATCTCCAATTGATGGCCGATATAATAGAATTACTCTCCCGCTCAGTTCGTATTTCTCTGAATTTGGATTAATACATTACCGCGTACGGGTAGAAGTAGAATACTTCATAGCTCTTACCTATGCGGTGCCAGAGCTTTCGGGATTTTCAAAAGACCTGGAGGGCAAACTCAGGGGTTTATACAAAACATTCAGTGAGGCCGATGCCAACCAAATCAAAGAGATTGAAAAAACGACTAACCACGATGTAAAAGCGGTTGAATATTTTTTAAAGAAAAAGTTTGACGACCTCGGACTAAGTCAATACAAAGAATTCATTCACTTCGGGCTTACTTCGCAGGATATCAACAACACGGCCATTCCGCTTTCGCTGAAAGAATTTATGGACGTGGAGTTCCTGCCCGCGCTGCAAAAATTTGTAACTGAACTCACAACGTTGTCGGTGCAATGGAAAGATATAGCCTTGCTTGCCCGCACACACGGACAACCCGCATCGCCTACGCGATTGGGAAAAGAAATGTATGTGTTTGTGGAGCGCATTCAAAAACAATTGGAGTTGTTGAAAACCATTCCTTACTCAGCCAAGCTTGGCGGTGCAACCGGTAATTTTAATGCGCATCACGTAAGCTACCCTGAAATTAACTGGGGTCATTTTGCCAATACCTTTGTAAGCAGTCAACTGGGCTTAGTGCGCAGCAATCCCACTACACAAATTGAGCATTACGATAACCTCGCTGCCCTGTTCGACAACCTGAAGAGAATCAATACCATTTTAATTGATTTCAGCAGGGATGTTTGGCAATATGTGGCTATGAATTACTTCAAACAAAAAATAAAAGAAGGTGAAGTAGGTTCGAGTGCCATGCCGCATAAAGTAAACCCTATCGACTTTGAAAATGCAGAAGGTAATTTAGGATTGGCGAATGCCCTGTTTGAACATCTCGCTGCCAAACTTCCCATCTCACGCTTGCAGCGCGACCTCACCGACTCAACCGTTCTTAGAAACATTGGTGTTCCCCTTGCCCATACATTTCTTGCACTCAAATCATTAGGGAAAGGAATGATAAAACTTGAGCTAAACAAGGCGGCTATCGATCAGGACCTGGAAGATAACTGGGTAGTGGTTGCTGAAGCCATTCAAACTGTGTTGCGAAGGGAAGGGTATGCAAATCCGTACGAAGCGCTTAAATCGCTCACGCGCAAAAATGAAAAAATCACGCAGAAGACGATGCATGACTTTATTGATGGCCTTGAAATAAAAACAGAACTGAAAGATCGCCTAAAAAAAATAAGTCCCTTTAATTATACAGGGATTTAGATCAGGTGTGCTACGCGCTTGTACTTATTCACACTTTTATTCATTCTTCGATTGCCTCAATACCTTGCTGTTTAAGCCGCTCAAGGTGATCCTTCATTGCTTTGAGCTCCTCAGGGGAATGCCCTTGCCAATCTGTTACTTCACCAACTACCCGAAGCGGATTGCGGGAACGGTATGACTTTGTTGGATTACCCGGGTATCTCTTGTTCGTTAAATTGGGGTCATCTTCAATCGGGCCGGTTGGCTCTACCAAATAAATTCTGCCGCGACCTTCACCCAAAGCAAGTTCGGCTCCCCAGACAGCAGCATTCAAAGTGGCGGATAGATAGACATAGGCCGCCTCCTTCCTCTTTCCGTAGTTTGACTTAAAGCCGGGTTCGATCAGGTCTCCTATCTTTAGATTAGCCTTAGTGCCATGATAAAACTTATCTGAACTCAGGTCATTGGGAGACGTTATTGATTTGTCTTCACTTCTGTTTGCTTTCATTGTTGTATTACTCTTGTGTGTTGACAGCAAAGAGGATCATTAAATACTTTCATTTCTTCTTTGCTATGAATTCCGTAAATCCTTTTATCATTCCCTGAATGCATTCACACGGTGTAGGTCCTCCTTCCCAAATGCCTTCACACGCTTTTTCTATTAATCCGGGGCGATTCTGTTTTACCCATTCCTTTGCTTCATAATATGCATCCGGGTCGTTGGATGATGTTTGTACAGAACGAATTTTTCCATTTTGTATCGATATATGAAATGTATCGGTAACATTGAAATTGATTTGGAGTGCAGCCATCAAATCATCCTTTACCGTGACAGGAACTATTATAAGGGAATCATTCCTTTCAATAAGGTCACCCCGCTTAACTATTTCGTAGTTCCCGCACTCCGCCCATTTCTGATAATATAAAATGCCAGGCTGCGATTCCTTAGCCAGGGAAAGAATGGATTCCAGCGAATCTCTGTTGAATGAATAAAAAGCATTTACAAATTCATTGACAACTTTGGCATTGCTTTGATTAATAGGAGGTTCATGGTGAGCTGCATTTTTACAACCCATGATGAGCAAAAGAGAAACGCAAATACTTCTATGCATTTTATGATTTGATTAAGATCATTCAATGTTTTAAAATCCGCGGGCTTTTGCAAACAATCGATTAAAGAATTTTGCTTTGTTGCCTGTGATGATGGTTACATCTTTTAAAGCATCGCTGTTAAACGTGAAGTAAATCCCGTTCGCCAAAAATTACAGGAAGTTTTGCAGTCATGGTGATGCCAATTGTCCTGGTTTGAATTTCATCGGGCAAAGGTGAAACCCTGATAAGCCGATTAAAAATTATTGCGAAGAAGGGAAAGAGGGGAGCGAAGAAAGAATTAACCCGATAGTTGGCAGCAAGGTTTACTGCAAGCTGCGGAGAATACCTTAGTTAATCTCCGCATTTTTGCGGAGATTAATCCTTATATTTGCCGCAAGCTTATTTACAGACAGTGGCAAAATACATCTATCAGCATAAGGACTGGACCAATTTTACGTGGGACGACACGGCTATCAATGCCGTGTTTGGTGAAGTCCGCAACCTGCAGGGAAAAATCTCGGGGCAGATGAATGCACTTGGTTTTTCAATGAAAGAAGAAGCCACGCTTACCACGCTTACACTTGATGTGGTCAAATCTTCTGAAATAGAAGGCGAACAGCTTAACTATGAGCAGGTCCGTTCTTCCATTGCAAGGCGTTTGGGAATGAATGTGGCAGGATTAGTTCCTTCCAACAGGCATGTTGAAGGTGTTGTAGAAATGATGCTTG
>CAZNRJ010000097.1:9650-10124 GCA_964574945.1 uncultured Ohtaekwangia sp.
AAACCTCTCACCGAAGAACGCTTATTCGGCTGGCATTCCGCGCTTTTTCCCACAGGGCATAGCGGTATGTATAAAATTGAAGTGGGACGTTATCGCACAAGCGAAATGCAGATAGTTTCGGGAGCAATGGGCAAAGAAAAAATCCATTACGAAGCAGTTGCCCCAAAGTTGGTAAAAGCGGAAATGAAGAAATTTCTAAAATGGTTCAATACTCCCCTCTCCTTTGGAGAGAGGTCGGGGGTGATGCGGCTTGACCCTGTGCTGAAAACCGCCATTGCCCATTTTTGGTTTATCATCATTCACCCGTTTGATGACGGAAACGGCAGGATAGCAAGAGCGATTTCAGATTTGTTGCTTACCCGTGCCGAAAGCAGCCCTCAACGGTTTTACAGCATGTCGAGCCAAATATTGGTGGAACGAAAACGATATTATAAAGTGCTGCAGAAAGTTCAGCACAGCAGTGGCGACATTACC
>CAZNRJ010000097.1:10134-11413 GCA_964574945.1 uncultured Ohtaekwangia sp.
TGGTTAGACTGGTTTCTGCATTGCCTGAAAAACGCTCTGTTGGAAACAGAAAACACCCTGCAAAAAATATTGCGTAAAGCGGAGTTTTGGAAAATACACGAACACACACCATTAAATGAGCGGCAACGCTTAGTGCTGAACAAACTGTTAGACGGCTTTGATGGAAAACTGAAATCCTCAAAGTGGGCAAAAATAGCCAAATGCTCACCCGACACGGCATTGCGCGACATAAAGGATTTAATAGAGAAAGGTATTTTACGTCAGGAACAACATGGCGGTCGCAGCACAAACTATGAACTGACACGGTTTTAATAATAAGCACGAAGCATTATCGGTACATCACCAACGGTACATCACCAAAAGATTGTGATTTGAAAGAATTAAACCAAAATGATACGTTTTGATACGAAAATATACTTTTACGATACGATTTATGCCGCTTTAACCTCAAGAAGAATAACAGTTGAAAGACTCATCGGTTTAAGTCCTTCCAATAGTTGCAGTCGGGTCTTCCGGCCTGACTGAAATGGGGATACAAAATATCATTTCAAAAATCTATCGTATAGCTGATTACAGGTATTATCGAAGTATTAAATCCATAAGCCACTGTTCCATTCCACCGGTCAAAATAAGGGCGTTGTGGATTCTGATAATTAGTCAGGTTTTGAATGTCGAGTGATAATTTCCAGGATAACCTCTCTGCATTTTTGCGGAATGCAACCCGGGCATCTACACGAAAATAATTTTTATTCTGGGCCTCATAGGTTTCCGAATAAACATACACAGGCCTTCCCGTTGCAATAGACTCCGTAGTATTGTATGGCGTGTAACGCATGCCTCCGCTCCACAAGATACGGCCTCCTACCTCAAGTCGTTTAACGGCACTCAACTCCCACTCCTTCCCAAAAGTTAATGCTGAATTGAAGTTTGAATTATACTTACTATTGTAAAACCTATCCGTTCCTCCATTATTGGTTTTATACTTTGAGTCATAGACCGAAGCGCTTAGCAAAAAGAATAGCCGGTTACTGAATGATTTTTCCAGGGTTAATTCCACCCCTTTGTTATAACCTGTACCCTCACTATTCAGGCTATCTGCAAAGAAATTACGATCCTGGTTAATAAGTGAATATGTGCTCCACTGATGAATACTAACAGGGATATTATACAGATGCTGATAATAAGGTTCCAATTTTAACCTGACATTTCCGACAAACTGTTTACTCAGGCTGATGGCAATGTGATGTGCCCGCCACAAGCCAAGGTCGCTATTGGGTTT
>CAZNRJ010000098.1:0-536 GCA_964574945.1 uncultured Ohtaekwangia sp.
CGGTTGGGTTCACCAATACATCATCGCTGGCAACTTCTTATTTATGGAAATTTAATGATGCGAATAATTCTACCAGCAACGAGTTTTCACCTTCGTTTATCTTTAATCAATTGGGTGAGTATCCGGTTGAGTTAATCGCGAGCAATGCATTGGGGTGCCAGGATAGTTTTACAAAAATGATTCAGGTGGTTGTGCCAAATATTAATGCAGCGCTCACCGAGTTTAAATTAGCTCCTTCCGGTGGCAGTATGAAGGCAACGATTACGATCAGGAACCAGGGCAACATTTCTATAACTAATCCGGAAGTGATTATTGATTTATCCGGCAATGCATCGGTGAAAGAGAAACTGGCAGGAACTATTTTGCCCAATCAATCACTTACACGCACTTTATCAATTGATATCCTGTCAAAAAATCTGAAGTATGCTTGCGCAGAACTGAACATAGCGGGAGATTCCTACTTGTTTGACAATCGCCAATGTATAAATCTCGAAACAGAAACAATTGCAATTCAGCCTTACCCGAACCCTGCCCAG
>CAZNRJ010000098.1:546-11267 GCA_964574945.1 uncultured Ohtaekwangia sp.
GATTGGATTAATCAGGGAAGTGAATCGATGCGGGTGGTTATTTATAATGCAGCGGGTCAGGTTGTGTTCGATAAAAAATACGAACCGCTTTTGACCGGGCTGAATCAGATAAAACTAAACGTCAGCAACCTTGGTGCGGGAATTTACTTTGTCTCCTACTTTGATGAAAGCGTATCCCGAACCTCCCGTTTTTCAATTGTCCGATAGCAATTCGCGCGGAAAGACGCTAAATTTATTTACTTGAATTCTTTCCTGGTCTTTAGCGGCTTTGCGCGAAAAAAAATTAATTTTACAAGGGAGACATTATTAACACCTTCGCCATTAAATGAATATAAAATTAGATGCTACGGACCGCAAGATTTTGGAAATCCTGCAAACGGACTCAAACATAACCAACGCGCAACTTGCAATCGAAATAGGGTTGTCGCCCGCACCTACCCTTGAGCGGGTAAAGAAGCTTGAGAATGCCGGTGTAATAAAAAGTTATCATGCCGTGATTAACATGGCCAGCGTGGGGCTTGGTGTTTCCACGTTTGTTATGGTTTCTCTTAAAGGGCACAATAAGGAGAACATCGCCAAATTTATGAATGCCATTCAGCAAATTGATGAAGTAATAGAATGTCACCATGTTACCGGGCAGGCTGATTTCATTTTGAAGATTGTCGCTTCCGATATCCCCGCTTATCAAAACCTGATGTTAGAGAAAGTTACCAACATTGAGGTGGTGGATAATATGCATACAACGGTTATCCTTTCAACATTCAAAGACAGTAAAGTAGTGCCCTTGCCATGAGCGAACCTGTTTCTGAAAAAACGTTAGTACTCGATTCTGCTAAGGTCAACCAAAAGATCAGAAGGATTGCGTACGAAATTTTTGAAAACAATTTTAAAGAGAAATCTTTTGTGTTGGCCGGTATTGATGGACAGGGCTATTCACTCACAAAATTAATTACCGTGGAACTCGAAAAGATTTCAGGGCTGCCAATTACTGTAGTAAAAGTGTCGCTTGATAAATTAGCCCCTCAGCAATCTGAAGTTGTGCTGGATGCTGAAACAAAAGATTTTAAGAAGAAGTGTATTATCCTGATCGATGATGTGTTGAATACCGGGCGCACACTTGCCTATGGCATGAAACCCTTCCTGGTAACAGAAGTGAAAAAAATTGAAGTGGCCGTGCTGGTGAATAGAAGCCACACGTTGTTTCCCATCACACCCACCTATACGGGGTATGAATTAACCACCATGCTCAACGATCATGTAGAGGTAATCCTTGGAAAAAAACCTGCTGTGTATTTACGGTAACATATTTTAACTCAACGCTCGTGTCTGTTCATAAACCGGATGTAAAAAAAATCACTACGCACCAGCTTCAGGAAATGAAGAACCGGGGTGAAAAGATTGCTATGCTCACCGCCTATGACTATAGCATGGCGCGCATTATTGATGGCGCGGGTATCGATGTAATCCTGGTGGGCGACTCAGCTTCAAACGTGATGGCCGGCAATGAAACCACGTTACCCATTACACTTGATCAAATGATTTATCATGCTTCTTCGGTGGTGAAAGCGGTGAAGCGCGCCCTGGTAGTGGTAGATATTCCGTTTGGATATTACCAGGGAAGTTCAGGTGAAGCTCTGCGATCTTCCATTCGTATTATGAAAGAGTCGGGGGGGCATGCGGTGAAGATGGAAGGTGGAAGTGAGATAAAGGATTCAGTGCTTCGAATTTTAAGTGCCGGTGTACCTGTTATGGGGCATTTAGGATTAACCCCGCAATCCATTTATAAGTTCGGAACGTATACGGTGCGCGCAAAGGAAGAGGTAGAGGCCAATAAACTATTGGAAGATGCGCTCTTGCTTCAGGAATGTGGCTGCTTTGGTATCGTGTTGGAAAAAATTCCTGCCAGGCTGGCTAAAAAAGTTGCGACTAACCTAACCATTCCTGTGATTGGTATTGGGGCCGGCCCCGATGTGGATGGCCAGGTACTTGTTATGCAGGATATGCTTGGGATCACAAAGGATTTCAAACCTCGTTTTTTGCGAAGGTATGCCGATCTTAACACTATTATGACCGATGCCATCGGCAATTATGTGGCCGATGTAAAAGCCCGCGAGTTCCCGAACCAGGAAGAGAAGTATTGAGACAATACAATCAGATTTTATCCATCACCATCTGCACAAACTCCCGCACCTGGATATGCTCAATTCCATTTCGATTGCCTTTGGGTTGTTCATCCATACTAACTACATATTTAGGATAATTGTCTTTAATAAGTTCTAAGTTTCCGAATTCGCGCAAAACTGTTTTTTCATCTGCCAACAGGTAAGCTACTTGTACATAAATTTTTTCATTGCCACGCTGACATACAAAATCAATTTTTTTGTCTAGATATTTACCTACGTGAACTTCATATCCTGCAATTCGCAAATGCAGGTAAACGATGTTTTCCAAAATTTTACCAATATCCGTAACCCGATACCCAAGTAAGGAATGTCGCAAGCCTAAATCTTCCAGGTAATACTTTTGCCCAATCTCAAAAATTTTTTTGCCGTGTATTTCGGTGCGCATTACTTTTAAAACAAAAAATGCCTCCTCTAAAAAATAAAGGTAATTGAGAATAACGTTGGGAGTTATTGAAATTTTCTGTGACTTTAAAAAATCGCTGATGCTTTTAGCGGAGAGTAAACTACCAGTGTTATCAGCCAGGTAGCGAACTAAATTTTCCAGTACTGCTACATTGCGAATATTGTGCCTTGCTACTACATCTTTAAAAAGGATTGCAGCATAGATATTGCGCAGGTAATCAAATACGGGACCTTCTTTCAATTCCAGGTTTACCAGGTAAGGCAAACCGCCAAATTTTAAGTAATTGAGAAAGGAGACAGGCTCATCCGGTAATTTTCTAAAAGATAGAAACTCGTTATACGTAAGCCCGAAAATTTTAAATTCAATGTAACGTCCGCTTAAATAAGTTGCCAACTCACCTGATAAAAGAAAAGCGTTGCTGCCGGTAATGTACAAGTCGTGTTCACCTTTTGCCTGAAAACTTCGTAAGGTTTTTTCAAAATTTTTTATGTCCTGGATTTCATCAATGAAAATATAATTGCGCTCACCGGCTTTTAAATTGTCATCAATGTATTTTGTTAGCGACTTATGATCCTGTAGCGCTTCAAATTCATGTAATTCTTTATTGATATAAATAACATGAGCTGCCGGATTATTTGCCCGGATTTTATCTATGAGTTGCAATAACAAGTAGCTTTTACCTACCCTTCTTTGCCCAATGAGGACTTTTATCAGATTTTGGTCGATAAATGGAATAATCCGATCCAAATAAATAGGCCTGGAGATATTAAAATTTGATGTTTTCAAACGTATTTTACTTATAATTAAAACTTAATTCAAATATATAAATAGTTTTAGTTATAACTAAAAGTTTGATACAAGCTGAGAAAACTTATCCGAAAGCCGAATTCTTGTTTGAGAATCCCTTTCATAAAAATATCTTCATTTGTGACCTTAATTTCCTAATTTTCCCGCCCCAAAACCGGGGACGCCCAGCGTTTTAACTTTACATTAACCTAAGTACTTAGCAACATGAGTGACCAGAAAAACTTGTCCGACTCCGGGCGGATTACAATCAGCAGCGGAAAACTAACGGTTCCTGAAAATCCAACTATTCCCTTTATTGAAGGTGATGGTACAGGCCCGGATATTTGGTCTGCTTCTCAAAAAGTGTTTGATGCGGCCGTAGCAAAAGCGTATGGTGGCAAGCGTAAAATAAACTGGAAGGAAGTACTGGCGGGTGAAAAATCTTTTAATAAAACCGGTAACTGGCTTCCTGATGAAACATTAGACGCCTTCCGGGAATATTTAGTAGGTATCAAAGGGCCTCTTACCACACCTGTGGGTGGTGGAATTCGTTCGTTAAACGTTGCCCTTCGCCAGATTTTAGATTTGTACGTATGCCTGCGTCCGGTAAGATGGTATGAAGGGGTTCCTTCCCCGGTAAAAAATCCGGGTGCTGTGGATATGGTGATCTTCCGCGAAAATACAGAAGATATTTATGCCGGTATCGAGTTTGCAGCAGGAACACCTGAATCCCAAAAAGTATTAGACTTCTTAGCGAAAGAGTTCCCGAAAGAGTACAACAAGATCCGGTTCAACACAAAAGAAAAATCTGAATCATTCTGGAAAATGGTAGGCGCGCCTAACATGAACAACGATGTGCAGGTGGGCTTAGGTATTAAGGCAGTAAGTTATAGCGGCAGTGTTCGATTGATCCACAGCGCGATTGCGTATGCAATCAAGTTCAATAGAAAATCAGTAACCCTTGTTCACAAGGGCAACATCATGAAATTCACTGAAGGTGCTTTCCGCGATTGGGGCTATGGAGTTGCCAAAGAATACTTTGGGGATAAAGTGTACACCTGGAACCAGTGGGAAAAAACTAAAAAAGAAAAAGGTGAGGACGCAGCTAACGCTGAACAAAAAACAGAATTGGCTGCCGGAAAAATTTTGATTAAAGATTCTATTGCCGACATTACGTTGCAGCAAGTACTTACACGCCCGAATGATTTCGAAGTTATTGCTACGCTGAATTTGAATGGTGATTATTTGAGTGATGCATTAGCTGCCCAGGTAGGTGGTATTGGTATCGCCCCGGGAGCAAACATCAACTACATTACCGGCCATGCAATTTTTGAAGCTACACATGGCACAGCGCCTAAGTATGCAGGCCAGGATAAAGTAAACCCGGGCTCAGTGATACTTTCTGGAGTTATGATGCTTGAATATATGGGCTGGCAGGAAGCCGCTGATTTAATTAACCGTGGCCTGGAAAAAGCAATTTCCACCAAGCGGGTAACATACGATTTCCATCGTCAGATGGAAGGAGCAACGTTGTTGAAGTGTTCTGAATTTGCGCAGGAAGTGGTGAAGAATTTTTAACAGCAGATTTACTGATAAGAAAAGACCGGTTGTTAATGGCCGGTCTTTTTTTGTGGGCGCAACAATAGCAGGGAATTTGTCAAAGCAATTTTTTTAACTTTTCAGGATCCTGCCTGTTGTCCCAAAAGGCAGTGATGATGATTTGGTTTGGGGTGATTTTATAAAATAAGCTGAAATGTCCGAATGCAGTTGTAAGTGTATCGGGGAATGAGGTAAGTACAGATGATTCGGGATAGCTTACTAATACTTCTATGCGTTTGCGTATTTGTCTGAGTAGCTTTTTGGAGTAATCTGGCGACCCGTTTCGCGTAGTCCAGTAACGAAATATTTCACGCCTCTGTTTTACAGCTGTTTCTGTCCAGACTATTGTTGGTTTAGCCATGCCGTGTCTTCAGCATCCAATTGCTCCTGTGAAACGAAACGACCCTGCTTAATATCCTCTTCGCTCATCTTCAACATTTCAACCTGGGCATCGGATAAAGCGACTATGTTATTTTGACTGGCGCTTCTATTAACCAGGGTGTGCAGCGCTTCCAGGTAGCCTTTACTGGAAATAGTCATTAGTTTGTCTATAAGACTGTTTCTGAGTTGATTTACAGTAGCCATATTAGTCTTGTATTTTGAATACACAGTTCCAAAATTATGAAAGTAATGCCATAAGAAAAACGGAAAATGTTTCAGTTTCACCCGGAACTTGCAATGTGCGGTGATAAAATCATTACTCCTCATCAGCGTCACGCAAAGCGGCTGCCAGGCTGGGACGCTGATGTTTTCTGTTTTGCTTGATACATTCCTGTCTGCCGACAGGCAAGCCCTTCGAGTGATGTTGAGGGAGAAAGCAATTTCAACCAAGCGGGTAACGTACGATTTCCACCGTCAGATGGAAGGAGCAACCTTGTTGAAGTGTTCTGAGTTTGGCGATGAGATTGTGAAGAATATGTAATAGCTGGATAATAAATAACAAAAAAACCTGGTCAGGAATGGCCAGGTTTAACTTGACAAATCCGGAATCACATTCCGGATTTGTCAAATATCTAACCCATGTTAAATGCCTCGTCTATTTTAAAAACCCCAGCATCTTAACCGCAGTAACTGCGGCTTCTTCGCCTTTGTTTCCTAATTTACCGCCAGCCCGCTCAAGTGCCTGCTTTTTATTGAGTGTGGTAAGCACACCAAAGATCACCGGTTTTTTGGTCCTGATGTTTACCTCAGTAATGCCATACGTTACACCCTGGCAGATGTAATCAAAGTGCGGGGTGTCGCCCTGGATAACGCAACCGAGGCAAATCACAGCGTCTATTTCTTTTTTCTCGGCCATCCAAAGCGCACCGAGGGTAAGTTCAAATGTGCCGGGTACGTTCCTCCTTTTAATGTTAGATTTTTTAGCACCCATCTCGATCAGCGCATCATAGGCGCCTTGATAGAGTGATTCCGTGATTTCTTCGTTCCACTCCGCTACTACAATGGCAAATTTTTTCCTGGCAAGATTGATTTTGCTTTTCGATGAAACTGACTTTAGTATGCCGGCCATAATTCTTTATTTTCTTTTTCTAATGAGTTGAGGATTGCGACTTGTATGCAGAACACCAAGTATATTGATGGATGAACTACTCTCTTGAATTTTAAAATAAATCAGATAGGGATATTTGCTGACTTTGGCAGTTCTGACATCCTTAAACCGTATTGAATAGTGAAGTGGATTATCAGTTAGCAAATTAATTTTTGCTATTACATTTTCATAAAATTCAAAACCTAAATTTTCCTTTTCCTTATTATACCATTCTATAGATTCAATAATATCCTGTTGGGCACCTAAGGATACAATGGGCGAATACTTCATCTCATTTTTTCAATTCTTGATTTGAATTCCTCCAGGCTAATTGTGTCTTGAGGATTCTTTTCATATTCTTCTAATCGCTCCTCAATGATTTTGGCATGCCACTCGGGTATTTCGTAATCCTTTTTGTCGGCAACAATCATCCCGTAGATTAAATTCAGCAACCGATCATCTGCAACTTCAATGTATTCATGGAGCTGCTTTTTTATTTCTACCGTTTCCATGTCTGAAATATTTCTATAAAAATAAGAAATAAAAAAAGGATCGCGGTTAACGATCCCTTTTCCATACAAGATGAATGCTTTTTTAAGAGTTGCTCTCCAATCTGGCTTTAAACTTCCTTGCGTTTTGTAGTTCACTGCTATCCCAAAATTTTTCAATTATGGTTTGGTAGGCAGCCTTCGCCTTATCATTGTTATTTAACTTCTCGTAAGCCAAAGCAGCTTTCATTAAGTACGTAGGCGTAAATTCTTTATTGGGTTTGTAGCCGGCCGCCTTGTCGTAATACTTAGCTGCACGTTCATAGTCTTTTTGTTCCATGTATGCATCGCCCATTAAGCTATAGGCACGGGCCTGCACTAATAAATCATTTGAACTGAAATCTTCAAAATGAAAAATGGCTAACGGAAACTTTGCTTGCTTTAAGTAAATGAAGCCCGCATAATAATTTGCAAGATTGCCTGCATCGGTTCTTCCATAGTCATCAATAATTTGAAGAAAGCCAAGGTTGTTTCCATCGCCATTTAGGGCAAGGTTCAAGCTGTCGGCTTCAAAATAGCGCACAGCCTGGAACATTTCCTTTTGAGCTTGCGCATCCTGACCACCCATGTAGTAGCGGTATCCGAAAAACCCACCCACCACAATTAACAATGCGGCTGCAACACCAATTACAATTTTAGGATTTTCCTCAAACCAATGCTCAATGCCCACCAGTTTCTCCTTGATAACTTCCGGGTTCTCTAATAAATCTTTGCCTGCCTGACCGGTAGGCAGGTTTTCTTTCTTCTTTGCCATGTTCTTGTAAAATAAAAAGTCCCGTTATCCCTCCCGATAATTATCGGGAGGGATAACGGGACGCAAAACTAAGAATTCAGGCTTATTAAACAAAAACTGATCAATCCAGAATAAAAGGATAATCAGGTTCAGCATAAATATCTTTTAGGGCTTCTGATGGATCGGGGTAATTAGATTCTTCGGCAAATTTTACACTTTCATCCACCTGGGCCAACACCTTCTGTTCTATGGCTTCCAAATCTTTTTCGGTGGCGATTTTTTTCTTGAGAATTGTATCGCGCACCTGTTCAATCGGGTCGCGCTGCTTGTATTCCTCAACTTCTTCCTTAGAACGATATTTTTGCGGATCGGACATCGAATGTCCTTTATAACGATAGGTTCTTAATTCCAGTAGCGTTGGGCCTTCACCTGCTCGGGCGCGTTCGGCTGCCCGCTCTACGGCATCATGCACATCTTCAACATTCATGGCATCAACTGCTTCTGAGGGCATGTCATACGATTCACCTAAGGTATATAGCTCAGATACATTGGAGGTACGCTTTACAGACGTTCCCATCGCATAGCCATTGTTTTCGATCGCGAAAATTACAGGGATCTTCCAAAGCATGGCCAGGTTAAGCGCCTCATGAAATGCACCCTGCCGCACCGCACCGTCACCCATGTAGCAAATACATAAGTTGCCGGTTTTATTATACATCTCGGTAAAAGCGATACCGGCCCCCAGCGGAACTTGCGCCCCGACAATTCCATGACCCCCAAAAAAACCATGCTCTTTATCAAAAATGTGCATGGAACCACCTTTGCCTTTCGATACCCCGGTTTCCTTGCCATATAATTCAGCCATGATAGCATTCGGGCTTGTGCCCAAAGCAAGCGGATGCGCATGATCGCGATAAGCGGTAATATATTTATCACCTTTTCGTAACGCACTTACTGCCCCGGCAGCGCACGCCTCCTGGCCAATATATAAATGACAAAATCCACGAATTTTCTGCATGCCATAAAGCTGGCCTGCTTTCTCTTCGAATTTTCTCATCAGTAGCATGCTCTCAAACCAGAACATATAAGTTTCTTTTGAGTATGCCTTTTTATCTTTTTTGGGCTTAGCGCCTTTAGCTTGGGCTGTAGTGGCCATAATTGCTAATTTTGATTCAAAATGTGAGTTGCGAAAATACATCACACAGGGGCAATCGCCAAATAACGGTGCCTTATCCCTCCCGATAATTATCGGGAAGCTATCAGGAAGAATTTTTAAAAGCTTATTGTGTTCCTTCAAAAACTGAGACTTTACAATTTTAAAAACCATGAAGAGGCTACGCTAACCTTTGAGGGTAAAATCAATTGTTTTCTTGGCAGGAATGGAAGCGGGAAAACAAATCTGCTGGATGCGATCTACTATTTGTCGTTTACAAAAAGTGCCATCAATCCGTATGACCTTCAAAATATTAATTACGGTCAAGCCGGATTTTTAATAAAGGGAGATTTTAAAGTGGAGGACAAACAGAAGGAGGTGGTTTGTTCCTTTCAGCAGGGAGAAAAAAAAATTGTACGTGAAGATGAACAGGAGAGCTCGCGGTTTTCCGAGCATGTGGGTAAATACCCGGTGGTGCTTATTGCCCCACAGGACATTGAGCTGATTTGGGATGGATCGGAATTAAGAAGAAGATTTTTTGACTCACTCATTAGTCAACTCGATCGTTTCTACCTCGAAAACTTGATTACGTATAATCACCAACTTAAACAACGCAATAGCTTATTGCGCGCTTTCGCGGAACAGGGGAAAGTTGATTCAGACTTATTGGAAACCTATGATGCCAAGCTGGCAGAAGCTGCTGCGTATGTTCATAAGATTCGAAAAGAATCATTAGTTGAATTTATTCCAAAGTTTAACCGGCACTATGACTTCCTTGTGCGGGAAGCAGAAGAGAACGTTGATATTCAATACAAATCCGATTTGCTTGGCGTGGATTTCACTACACTTTTAAGAAAAAACCGGCACCGCGATTTGCTTTTGCAACGAACAACATCAGGCATTCACCGCGATGATTTTTTGTTTACCCTCAATGGACAAGAACTAAAACGGGTAGGCTCGCAAGGGCAACAAAAGTCTTTTTTAATCAGCTTGAAGCTTGCTGAATTTCAAACCATTGCCGAAAAGAAAAACCTTAAACCTATTCTCTTGCTGGATGATATTTTCGACAAACTGGATGATTTCCGGATTCACCAGCTAATGAAATTGGTGAGCCAGGGCACGTTTGGTCAAATGTTTATTACCGATGCCCGGCAGGGCAGAAGTGAGCAGATTTTGAAAGAGGCTGGAATGAATGCCCGGCTATTTGTGTTAGAAAACCGTACCTTCAGGGAAGAATGGCTAAAAATATAAACAATGATGGCAATGCGGTGCATATTGGGCAGGCAATTCAGCAACTGCTTAGTCAGTACCACATTAAATCCAAGTTTGACGAGGCTAATTTGGTTAGTTCGTGGGAGCGGTTGGTTGGCAAGCCCATTGCCAAACGCACTAAAAAACTCTACATCCGAAACAAAGTCCTTTTTGTTGAACTGGAGAGTCCGTCCCTAAAAAATGATCTTGCAATCCACAAAAGCCAGGTTATCGAGGTTCTTCAAAAGGAGTTTGGAACCGAAGTTGTCAAAGATTTGGTGATCATGTGAAACCGGTTCACCTGCTTTCATGTTTCCTGTTCATAAAATAGTGGCTGGGGTTTGTCTAAACCGAAAAACCGTATAATTTTGCACTCCTATTTTTTTAGCGAAAGTTAAAAGTGATAGAAAAAGGCTCTGAAGGAGCCTTTTTAAACGTTCTTATTTTAAATGGAAAATCGTTGGGGGAGATACTCAAGCGGCCAACGAGGACAGACTGTAAATCTGTTGACTTATGTCTTCACAGGTTCGAATCCTG
>CAZNRJ010000099.1:0-11250 GCA_964574945.1 uncultured Ohtaekwangia sp.
CTGTTGTGGGCGGCCCATCGAACTTAAAAAAAACGGAATAGAGGGGATGTGTGTTTGGAATTTTTTTGAGTGACTGCGCTCCAAAGATTCGTTCCATTTGCGACTCAAATGATTTGGCAAACAATCCGTCAATATCATGGTTGCAATCATCTACAAAAACAAACCCGCCATTCTTAATATACTTCTCAAAGTTCTCGCGCTCTTGTGCTGTAAACTCTACCAATTTGTGACCACTCAGGTAACAGAACGGACATCGAAAAAGATCGTCACTGCTTAGCGATACAATGTTCTCGTTGGTATCTATTTTAAGGGTGGTGTATTCAATCAATGAGTTCAACACATTTACCGGCATGCGCTGATCTACATCCCAATCGCCCGATTCATATTGCAGACGTGTAAAGAAGAACTTATTCCCCGAGCCTGGTTTCATTGCCTTATTGCCAACGTGCAATTTTGGATTTTAAACGATCATTTACAGGCTTCTTAGTCCTGAATTATATGAACGGAAATATTATAACATCCATCTAAATGAAAAAGTCCCCGAAACCGATTCCGGGGACTTTGATTAAATCTGCAATGTTTACTTACACCGCATCCGATAAACTGGAGAATGTGAAGTCCCTCACCTTAAGCGGGGGAAGCAAATAATTTTGGTTTGATTCAACGCTCACCGTGCGCTCCACTTTACCCAACTCTTCTAAGTTGTTAAGCATAATAATCGGACTTTCGTTGAAGCGGAAATTTTTGATCGGGTATTGAATCTTTCCATTCTCAATATAGAAAGTTCCATCTCGTGTTAAACCTGTCAGCAGCAACGATTGAGGATCGACATCCCGGATGTACCACAAGCGCGTGACAAGCACACCTTTTTTGGTTCCTGCAATCAATTCTTCCAGCGATTTTGTGCCGCCTTCCATGATGGCTGCATCAGGGCCGGGTACGGCTTTCACACCTTTCTTCTCCGCCCAATAGCGTGAGTAGGAAAGATTTTTGATTACCCCTTTTTCAATCCATGATACTTTTTCCTGGGGCCGGCCATCACCATTCCATGTGCTTGTTGGCAACTCCGGATTAAGCGGATCGGAATAAATATTTACCCGCTCATCCACTAATTTTTCACCGAGGCGCGTGCCGCCACCCGCCTTACTTAAAAAGCTGCGGCCTTCATCGGCTTGCCGGGCATCCAACCGGAAGAAGATATTTTCTAATAGCACCGCTACCGCTGCCGGTTCCAGAATCACGGTATATTTTCCGGGTTCAATCGCTTTTGCTTCCGCAGATTTTAAAGCCTTTTCTGTAGCAATCTGAGTTGCTCTTTTTGTATCGAGTTTAGTTACATCGTTATAGCCACGGGTTGCATAACCAGAACCTCTTCCATCTTCTGTGCGCACCGTTACAGAAAAATTTGTATTGGTTGAAACGTTGTAGGCAAACAATCCTTTCGAATTCATCATGGCAGAGTAGCCATTGTTATCTTCAAGAAAACCTGCTGCTATTGCTTTGCCATCACGCGCCACTTTTAAACTTTCTGCAACTAAATCCGATCGTAACCTGGGTGTGATGTTGGCCGTTGCCGGAATATAAGTTTTTGCTTCAGCATACTGTTGCGGCCCGAGAAAGGACACGTACTCCGGATTTTCAGGAGCCAGTTGTGCCAGCTCTTCAGATCTGCGAACTACTTTTTCGAGCGAGGCATCATCAAATTCATTAATAGTTGCTATACCTGATTTTTTTCCAAAGGCTGACGATACAACCAATTGAGTCTGGCTAACTTTTCCGCTCGTTGAAACCGAGTTGCGCGCATACCGGATGTTGGCACGATCCGTACCACTCAAAGTTACTTCACATTCATCGGCTTTGGAGTAACTAAGTACTTTTTTCAATAAAGCCTGAACTTCTTCTTTTGTCAGTAGTGCCATATCATCCAATGTTTCGTGCTGTGTTAATTACGTTTACCCCGTTGAAGCGTGCCGTGGAAGAACCATGCGACACCGAATTGCTTTGTGGTGGCTGGCCCTTACCATCCCCAAAGGCCCCGCCCAAACGATAGTCGTTAGCATCGGCTATCTCCACACATGAATTCCAGAACTCCTGGCTGTTGGCCTGGTAGGCAACATCGCGCAGCATACCCACAATCTTTCCGTTTTTGATTTCATAAAACAACTGACCGCCAAACTGGAAGTTGTACCGTTGCTGATCGATGGAGAACGATCCATCGCCAATGATGTAGATTCCTTTTTCCACACCTTTAATCATGTCATCGATGCTCTTCTTTTCTTTGCCCGGTTGTAAGGAAACATTAGGCATGCGCTGAAACTGCACACTGCTCCAGTTATCAGCATAGCAACAACCTTGCGATGCTTTAAGGCCCAAGATGTGCGCCTGATCGCGGATGGTTTGGTAATTAACCAGAATTCCGTCTTTGATTATATCCCACTTGCCGCAGCCTACACCCTCATCATCATAGCCCACAGCACCGAGTGAACCCACCTGGGTTTTATCGGCCACAAAGTTTACAATCTTGCTTCCGAAATTAAATTTCTTTGATTCCCATTTATCCAACGTAAGGAAGCTGGTTCCTGCAAAGTTGGCTTCATAGCCAAGCACGCGATCTAACTCCGTTGGATGACCCACAGATTCATGAATGGTTAGCCACAAGTGCGAAGGATCCAAAATCAAATCATACTTGCCCGGCTCTACTGTTTTTGCCTTCAGCTTTTCACCCGCTTGTGCCCCGCCAGCTTTTGCATCCTCCAGCATATCATAGCGGCCTTTATATAAAGTAGTAACACCTTGAATTTTATCCTGGGGTCTTACATCTAAATATTCGTACCCCATACCCATCGGGGCACTTAACGTGTTGCGGGTTTCAAACTTACCGGTGGCAGCATCAATTTTAGTGATGAAGAATGCCGGCCAGATGCGATGAACATCCTGATCGATATAGGAACCATCGGAAGAAGCAAAGTATTTTTGTTCGTTGATTAAAAAGAGCAGGGACGTAATATAATTAGCGCCCGACTTCATGGCGGCATCATTCACACCTAACAACAAATCGACTTTTTCTTTGATCGGGATTTCAAATCCATTTTTTTCAATGGGAGCTTTCCAGCTTACTTCACCATATCCTTTTTGCGGGGCAAGTTGAACAGGTTCTGTAAGCAACCGTGAATTTTCCTTCGCAATGGCTACCGCAGTTTCTGCCGCTTTCGCGATGCTGTCTTTGTCCATCTTATCAGTAGCAGCAAAGCCCCAACTTCCGTTGGAGATTACGCGCACACCCAATCCATACGATTCGGTGTTTACGATGTTTTGCACTTTGTCCTCGCGCGTAATGACGAACTGGTTCAGGTATCGGCCAATGCGAACATCGGTATAGGTAGCGCCTTTACTACGCGCTGCATTTAAAGCAACATCGGCCAGTTGTTTCTTAAAGGCGACATCTACACGCTCGAGGGCCTGTGCCGGATCAATGGCATTTCCCATTACCGGTATGCCGGGAATCATGGAAGCCGCTGCACCCATGCCCGTTAAATAAATAAAATCTCTGCGTTTCAAATTAGTAGGGATTTAAAGGGTTTCTGTTTTAGTAATGAGACGTTCACTCGCTAAAAAAGTTCTGAATCCGAGTTAGGAATTATATAATCGGTAGTCAAGTAATTGTTCGAATTCGGACTCCATAAAAACAAAAATCCCCAGCCTTTCAGCAGGGGATTTTCAAAATCTAAGTCAAAATAAAATTAAACCGCATCCGATAAACTTGAGAAAGTAAAGTCCCGGATCTTCATGGCCGGAATAAGCGAACTACCGCCACCACCCCCGCCACCCCCACTGGCGACACGCATTTGCTTGCCTAATGTTTCCAGGTTATTCAACATGATAATCGGACTTTCATTGAAGCGGAAATTTTTAATGGGATGCTTAATCTTTCCGTTTTCGATATAGAAAGTTCCATCGCGTGTTAAGCCTGTGAATAACAATGTTTGCGGATCAACAGCGCGTATGTACCAAAAGCGGGTTACCAGCACCCCTTTCTTTGTGTCTTTGATCATATCTTCCACTGAAGCTGTGCCGCCCTCCATGATTCTATTGGCCGGAAAAGAAGTTGGCTCGGCTCCCTTTTGTTGCGCCCAATACCGATCATAAATCAAATTCGAGACAACCCCATTTTTTAGCAGGTCCATTTTCTTTCTTGCAAGGCCGCCACCACCAAATGGTCCACCGCCACCTCCTCCTGCCCAAACAGAAGTAGGTACTTCTTCATGCCACGGGTCGGTATAAATATTCACCCGTTCGTCTACAATTTTCTCGCCCAGCTTGGTGCCGCCACCTTTCTTCGACATAAAGCTGCGGCCTTCATCGGCAGTGCGCGCATTGAAGCCGCCAAACATCAACCCGACTAAATTGGCAGCCGCATTGGGCTCAAGTATAACGGTATATTTTCCGGGCTCAATCGCTTTTGCGTTACGCGATTGTAAAGCTTTCTCCATGGCAATCGCAGATGCTTCTGCAGTATTTAATTTACTCACGTCATTGAAATTGCGAGCCACCCAACCGGATCCTGTTCCATCGTTGCTGCGCATGGTAACGGTGAAGTCAACACCTGTCGCTTTGTTGTAAGCAAACAATCCTTTGCTATTGGCTAAGGCACTGAACCCGCGACTGTCTTCTAAAAAGCCCGCGGCTGTTATATCTTTTTTAGTTGCCGGAATAATACTGTCGGCTGCGGCTTGCGCGCGATAGTCGGGCGTGATTTTAGCGGTAGACTCAATAAACGTTTTTGACTCGGCACCATACGTTTGTTGTGGCAGTGGCTCCAAAAACTCCGGATTCTCCGGGGCAAGATTTGCCAGCTCTTCGGCACGCCTTACTACTTTTTCCAACGAGGCATCATCAAATTCATTCACCGTAGCGGTGCCTGATTTTTTGCCGAAGTATGTTTGCACGCCCAGGCTCACATTGCTGTCTTCACCCGCGGTAGACACGCTGTTGCGCGCATAGCGAATATTGCCGCCATCATTGCCGTTCAGGCTGGCCTCAATGCCATCGGCCTTGCCAAAGCCAATCACCTTATCCAATATTGTTTTTGCTTCTTCTTTTGAGAGTATTGCCATAACTATTTCAGATTTTCGATTTAAGAATTACGATTTAAATTGTTCTTCCGGTATTAATCACATTCACGCCATTAAAGCGTGCAGTTGCTGATCCGTGAGAGACTGCATTCGATTGACTGGGTTGCCCCTTGCCATCGTTGAAAGCTCCGTTCAGGCGGTAGTCACGCTCATCACAAATTTGTGTGCACGAGTTCCAGAACTCTTGCGAGTTGGCCTGGTAGGCAACGTCTTTTAACATGCCCACAATTTTTCCGTTTTTAATTTCAAAAAACAGCACACCGCCAAACTGGAAGTTGTAGCGTTGCTGATCGATGGAGAACGACCCGTCTTTCACTATATAAATTCCTTTTTCTATGTTGGAGATCATTTGCTCAGGCGTAAGCGGCTGCTTACCGGGTTGCAACGAGACATTCGCCATACGCTGAAACTGTACATCGCTCCAGCTTTGTGAATAACAGCATCCGTGCGATTCTTTTTGCCCTATGATGTTCACCTGGTCACGAATAGCCTGGTAGTTTACCAACACACCATCTTTAATCAAGTCCCACGATTTACATTTTACCCCTTCATCATCATAGGCAACAGCGCCCAATGAACCCACTTGCGTTTTGTCGGCCACAAAGTTTACAATGTCGCTACCGAATTTAAATTTTTTGGTTTGCCATTTATCGAGGGTAAGGAAACTCGTTCCTGCAAAGTTGGCTTCGTAACCCAACACGCGATCTAATTCGGTTGGATGGCCTACACTTTCATGGATGGTTAACCATAAGTGCGAAGGCTCTAATACTAAATCATATTTTCCGGGCTCAACCGTTTTTGCTGCAATCATTTCTTTTGCTTGTTCAGCAGCCATGGTTGCATCCTCAACGATGTCGTAGGATTTATTATAAAGGATAATCCCGCCCGGCCCTTGAATTTTATCAGATGCTTTTCCGTCCAGGTATTCGTAGCCCATGCCTACGGGTGCGCTAAATGCCGAACGGGTTTTGAATGATCCGCTTGCGCGATCCACCATACTCACCTGAAAGTTTGGCCAGGTGCGATGCACATCCTGATCGATATAGGAACCTTCGGAAGAAGCAAAATACTTTTGTTCGTTTACCAGAAATATAATGCTGTTTACGAAACTGGCGCCTTTCTCCATCGCCTTTGCATTCGCGTTAAGCAGCAAGTCTACCTTTTCCTTTACGGGAATTTCAAATCCGTTTTTTACAATGGGAGTCTTCCAATTGATTTCCCCATACGATGGTGTGGCCGCCAGTTTAACAGGCTCCTTCTGAAACTTAGAGTTTGCTTTAGCAATAGCAACGGCACGCTCGGTAGTTTTTTTGATACCATCTGGCGTTACGTTATTACTGGCGGCAAAGCCCCACGTTCCGTTCGCGATCACGCGGATGCCCACGCCAAACGATTCGGTGTTGGTAACTCCTTGTACCTTCTTTTCGCGCGTGGTTACAAATTGGTTTAAGTAGCGCCCGATGCGAACATCGGTGTAGGTAGCACCTAATCCCTTGGCTGTGTTCAAGGCTACATCGGCCAACGCCTTTTTTTGCGAGGTGTCCATCAACGGTACGAGCATGCGTGCCGGATCGATCTCGCGGCCCAGTCCGGTAAACGGCAGCATCATTGCCCCCGCACCTAACCCTGCCATGTGAATAAAGTCCCTTCTTTTCATTTTATCAATTCAAAGTTTAAAGTTCAAGGTTTAAAGTAGTGATGTATTCAATGTTGAATTTTGATTATTGAATTATATCGTCCTTGCTGTATTAATTACATTCACTCCGTTAAAACGGGAAGTAGAACTTCCGTGCGATACGGCACTTACTTGTGAAGGCTGACCTTTGCCATCAAAGAAAGAACCGAACAACCTGTAATCCTTCTCATCACAAATTTTCACGCAACTGTTCCAAAACTCTTGCGTGTTCGATTGATAGGCCACATCATCCAGCATGCCAGCAATCTCACCATTCTTGATTTCGTAAAACACGGTGCCGCCAAATTGGAAATTGTAACGCTGCTGATCAATGGAATAAGATCCGCGCCCCGCGATGTAAATTCCTTTCTCCACATCTTTGATCATCTGCGCAAGCGAATAAGGTTCTTTGCCCGGAGCCAGCGAAACATTTGGCATGCGTTGAAACTGAACATCGCTCCAGCTTTGTGAGTAGCAACAGCCGTGCGATTCTTTCTGGCCAATCATGTGCGCCTGGTCGCGGATGGCTTGCACGTTTACAAAAATTCCGTCTTTAATTAAATCCCAACGCTTGCTCTTTACGCCTTCATCGTCATACCCCACGGCACCCAGCGAGCCGGGTTGTACTTTATCGGCAAAAATGTTTACCACTTTGCTTCCATAATTAAAGGTGCCCGACTTCAGTTTATCCAACGTGGCGAAACTGGTTCCGGCATAGTTGGCTTCGTATCCTAAAATGCGGTCGAGTTCTAAGGGATGGCCAACGGATTCATGAATGGTTAACCCCAAATGATTTGGTTCCAACACCATGTCGTATTTTCCGGGCTCCACTGATTTAGCCGTTAGTTTTTCTTTTGCCTGCTTCGCTGCGGCAATGGCATCTTCAACAATATCATAACTGTTGCGATACAACATCATCCCGAAAGGTGTTTGAAGTTTGTCTTCACTTTTTGGAATCATGTATTCGTAGCCCATGCCCATAGGCGCACTTAATGCATCGCGGGTTTTAAACTGACCCGAAGTGCGATCGATAACCGAAACGGTAAACGTTGGCCAGATGCGGTGAATGTCCTGATCAATGTAAGAACCATCGCTGGACGCAAAGTATTTTTGTTCGTTAACCTGAAACAGGTTTGAGTTTACAAAGCTGGCTCCGTTCTTCATGGCTTCGCTGTTGGCATTTAGCAACAGGTCTACTTTTTCGGATACCGGAACTTCGAATGGATTTTTTTGGATAGGCGTATTCCAAACTACCTCGCCATAGCCTGGTACCGGTGCCAGCTTTACCGGTTCTTTCTGAAACTTTGAATTGGCTTTGGCGATGGCCACAGCCTGTTTGGTTGCTTTGTCAATTCCTTCGGTGGTCACCTGGTTGGTAGAAGCAAATCCCCACGTGCCATTGGCAATTACCCGGATACCCACGCCAAATGACTCTGAACTTTGAATGCCCTGCACCCTTTTTTCGCGCGTACTTACCGATTGATTTAAATAGCGGCCAATGCGCACATCGGTATATGTTGCGCCCAGCGACTTAGCCGTAGTAAGGGCAACATCGGCTAATTGTTTTTTCTGGGCTACTGTGAGAGGAATCTCTAACAATGCTTCGGGCGAAACCGGGTTTCCCATCATGGGGAATGGAAGCATAAGACCGCCTAACCCCAACCCCGTTAGTTGAACAAAATCACGTCTCTTCACACCTGTATAATTTAGTTAACACAATCTCTGCAAGGTGTAAGTAGTTAAAAGCAATTAAGAAATAGAATAATTAATACACAGAAGCATAAAATACCCGATAAGTGGAAAAATCAATAAACCGGTAAGATCAGGCATTGAGTTGCAATCGGTTTAGTCTATAACAAGCATAGTATTTGTTGGCAGAGCTTCCCTTGGCAAGAAAACATAAGTATCTTGACAGCCACATAATAAGACATCATCATGACCTCAAAAAAGATCACCATTCTCGGGGGAGGAAACTTAGGGGCTGCCATTGCCGAAGGATTGCTGAAGAGCGGATTTGCTAACCCCCATCAGCTTACGGTAACGCGAAGAAACCTGGATCGCCTGCAGTACCTGAAAGAAAAAGGAGTGAACATAACCAACGACAATGCAGCGGCTATTCAAACCGGTGAAATTATTATGGTCGCCCTTAAGCCTTATAATGTAAAAGAAGTGTTGGAAGGATTGAAAAACTCATTCGATCCGGCAAAGCATATTATCATTAGTGTAGTTACCGGAGTTTCTATGCAAGACCTGCATGCGATTGTTGGAAACGTTCCGTTGTTCCGCGCAATGCCCAACACCGCTATTGCCATTCAGGAATCGGTAACGTGTTTGTGTTCGCAGCACAGCACCAACGAGCAGGTGAATTATGTAACGGAGTTGTTTAATCAATTAGGCATTACTATTTCCATTGATGAAAAACTGATGGATGCCGCCACCGTGTTGGGAGCATGTGGCATTGCGTATGCCCTGCGTTTTATTCGTGCGGCTACACAAGGCGGCATTGAAATCGGGTTTGATGCGAAGACGGCCAACCTGATTGCCGCCCAAACGGTGAAAGGCGCGGCCGAACTTTTATTAAAAGGCAACCGCCACCCGGAAGAAGAGATTGATAAAGTAACAACCCCTAAGGGCTGCACCATTGTGGGACTCAATGAAATGGAGCATCGCGGGTTCAGCTCGTCATTGATACGGGGCATCAGCGCTTCGTATAATAAGATTGTGTCTTAGGTTTATAAGCATCATCCTAAGAGGAGGCGATGTATAGCAATATAAATGCCTACGCTGAACCCTCGTGTTGCATAGATTTTTTTGTTGCATGTAATGCCTATTCCACTCTTTTAAATTTATGACTGTCCTCAAGTCGCTTTATCGTTTTGTTGATTTTTTCAAATGACTTAATTGTTCCATTCCTCTCATTTGTCAACTGAGTTCCGCTTACTAAAACTGATTCGCGATTGTTTCCGTACAATTTCGTCAGCCGGTATGTTGTAAAGTGAGGAGATTGTTTTTTGAATTTAATTTGTTCGTCCACCGTTAAGTTATCAAAGTCTGTCTTGTCAAGTTCGACAACTTCAAACGGTCCGCATTTATCGAGTCTTAAGCATTTCCATTGTCCGCTTTCAAACCAAAATATATGTACAACTGCCGGAACATTCTCGCACCGCAGTTCATCGTCATCATAGGGAATCTCGTAACGTCCATTAAACAATGAGTATTGATGAACAAATACTTTTTCGACACCGCGAGATTTCAGTGAGTCCGTTTGCTTTCTAACCTCATTGTCTAAACTGTCTGCAAACGAATAGTTAAAAACGAAAACAAATAGAATGGTTAATCTTTCCATAGGCATTAATAGATTATTGTGAGTGCACCAGTGTTAGCGGGTGTTTTCAATATTTAATCTCCTTGTATTCTACGGTCTTAACCTTTGTCAACCAGTCTGACTCTAATTGGTCAATCGTCTTTCCTGTCAGGTTTTTTAAGTTTTTAGTTTTAGTCATCCAGATTTTGATAACAATATCCCGTCCATATGTCTCGTCTAAGTATTTCACGAAACTGCCTGCCAAAGGATAAGAGATTAAGTCGTCAGTCTTTCTAAAAATTTTGATAAGCTTGTCTAAGGAGATATACCTTTTATTGTCAACAAGATATTTGGTCAATTGATAAAGGTCGTGCCCATGCCACTCATTGTCAGAGTAAACAGCCATTCCTTCATTTATCCAAACGTCAGGTACGCCCCACAAATTCATCGCAATGACATGAAACAATTCATGATTTGAGTATATGCTGTTAATTTTCCCTGAAGCTATTCCTGTCACTGTATTGTAATCATAGAATGCAGAACCATTTGTCTCCCGGCCAACAAGTAATTTCATTTGCTCCCGTGAGTCAACAACGAATAAATTGATTTTTGCCTGATACGATTTTATGTCAACAAACAATTTTACTGAGTTAAAATGGTTCATGGCTCCCTCTCTTACGTTTTCAATATTTTCAGCAGCCCAGCTGTTAACCGGGTAGTAAATTGTTAACTCTTGAGATGAGCTGTCCGCAAGCCATTGAAAGTTTTTATTGGCTATAAGTCTTGTGTAAGTAACCTGTCCAAATAGGATTTGCCCAACAAGGAGAAATAAAATTGTAAACGGTACTCTCATTTTGTTTGTCTACCGAAAACGCCCGCCAATGTTTAGTTTATGCAGTGCGGGGAATAGGATGTCTTAAAAATGAAGCGAAATGCCAAACCCGACCTGCTGCGCAACTGTCCCACCCACGTGACCAAACATTGAACGAAGATAAGACTTATAGTGTACGCATAACCACACCATTTCATAAAGAACATTTTGTTACCGCAGTGCCCCTTTCATTGTCCACGGGTTGTTTTGTGCCCACCATTTAAAGTTGTCTGAAATAATAATCTCGTTTTTCTCCAAATGGTGTGTC
>CAZNRJ010000100.1:0-11237 GCA_964574945.1 uncultured Ohtaekwangia sp.
CGGACATTGCCTTTGGCGGGAACATATTGTCCGTTGAGATTTTCGGAAGTAATGCTGATTGTATTTTCAGGGATTTTTTTATCGATCCTTGGCGGGGCATTAAGGGTTGCAATCAACGAATGATAGCCTACCTTCACAAGGGTTGTCGCACTTCTGGTTTCTCCATTGATATCGGTTACATCAACCGTGACTTCATATTTAAAGACAGGCTTTTCTTCTGCCGACACGGATTCATCCGGAATGGCAATAAAAGGAATTGAAAACTCGCCCTGGTTATCGGTCACACTTTCCCCAAAGGCAATTTCCTCTGGTTCAGAATAATTATTTCGTCCATTCCAATAATACCATTGTGGGTATTGTACTGTTCGCTTTACATGATAACTGATTTTTGCTTTACTGATTTTCGCCCCGCTGTAGGTAATGGCCATTCCCTTTACAAAAATGCTATCCTTTAATTTAAAGGTTTCCTTTATCGGATTGAAAGAAGTTTCAAAGGTTGGCCTTTTATACTCTTCTACCGAAACCTCTAACTCGTCATAATCAAAATCATCAAGGTTGTCATAAAATCTACTGTTACCTTCTGAATCTTCATCCGCATACAAGGTGTACTCACCGGTTAATCCATTGGAAGGTAATTTGAATTCACCACTGAACGATCCATACTGATTTGTTTTCAACCGAAGTGAACCAACGTCCTGGTTATTTACATCTTCTAAAAACACTTCCACATATTCACCGGAAACCACCGTTGACTTTTTCCCTTTTGTCTTGATCAGGATACCTTTAAAATAAATAGTTTGGCCTGGCCTGTAAATACTTCGGTCAGTGAACAGAAATGATTTGGCGGAATAGCCCTCATCCTCTTTATTATTTTGCTTGTATGTAGGATAGATATAGTGATTATCGAATACAACTTCGTCATGTTGGTGGCGAATGGTTATTTGTATATTGTTGCTATAGGTATTTGGTTTTTTTATTTCAAAAAATCCATCCTTGTTTGTTGTGAAATGGTCATCAAAGTTTTGGGCGTGTGCATTGTTTACTTGTGTTTTAAAATGAACATCGGCATGTTGGATGGGTTCACCATTATTTCTATTGATAACCTGGTAGCGCTGAACATCCTGAAACACACTTTCAAGAAGCGCCAGGTTTGTGACTTGTATAATTGAGTAAGCAAATATTTTATCCTTTGTTTTATCTGAATCAGAAACCTGCGCAAGCAAGAGGTATCTTCCTTGTGCCAGTTTCGGAACAATTATTTCTGTAGTGTGTTTCTGATAGTCCTGAAGATTTTTAAGATCTGAGTTCCAATTCATTTCAGGTTTTAAGTTGTTAAGCGATGCTAATTTGAGGGAATCATTTTGGCGATAGAATTGACCTTCAAAATCCACCGGGATTCGAAATGCAGAAAAAGTTAACGCGTTGATATTGGTATAGGTAACCAATATGCGGGATGCTGTCTGGATCGGAAGGTAGCGTTCGGTTTTAAGTTCTAATTTTGGTGTCAGTATTTCTTCTTTTAAAATTTTGTACTTCTCCGCTCCATCACTTTTTGGGAAGGCAGCAATGGCTTTGTTTAACACTTCCAATGCCTCCCTCTTTTTAAATTGGTTTTTCGATTCAGATTTTGGTTGATATTCATTGCCTTCTTTAAATAGTATGGAGGCAAGTTCAAAATCCAGTTGTGTGGATGAAGCGTGATGGTGATAAATGGATTTGAGTTTTGTAAGTGCTTTTTGGTGCAGTTCATTTTTGTTTTCAAAATTTCCCTGATCGATAACTAATTGTAACCTTTCTATTTCAAGGTTAACATAAGCAGTGGTGTCCTTCATTAGCTTATGAAAAGAAAGGAGGTCCTGGAAAATTTTCAATGCCTGTAATTGTGGGGATAGATTGTCTGGAACAGGTAATGGTATGTTTTCAAAATCGTCAACGTAACGTGTATCGTTTAAAACGAACTTGCCAATGGGTTTTGTGATCAGGCTCTCGCTGGTGTGGTAAAAGTCAAGTGCATTATGGGCTAACAGATCGTAAACAGTAGGCCTGTAGAGTGTTGAGTTTTCGGCCAGGGTAAGAATGTCCCGAATAGCAGACAGGCTTATCTTCTGAAGTTGTTCGGCATTCTGAAGCGAATTTTGAAAATGGTGATGAATTTCCTGAAACATGGCATCGGCATCCCATGTTCGAAAGTCATCGGCATTTACTTTTTCAGATGTGCGGGAGCGCTGATAGTATTTCCATCTGTTCTCCTGGAAGTATTGCCAGTATAAGGTAGCGACTATGGATTCTAAAATATTTCGTTGTGGGGTTTTACTTTCCTTAATTTCTTTTTTCAGTTTTTGAATAATGGCCAACTCTGCGTTTTCCTCAAGTGCCAATGCAAATTTTGATTGGTATATAAGTGCTTTTGTAAGTTGTGGAATATTCTTGTCGTGCTTTGCTTTTCCATAGATGGTATCCACAACAAGCAATGCTGATTTTGGTAATGCCTTGATTTCATAGCGGTACACTTCACTCCACCGTTTAGAATAAAAATCAGATTGCCCGAAAAGGGGAACAAGGCCAAATGAGAAGCAAAAAACAAAAACAAGTATAGTTGACTTCATAGCAGGAATTGGTTGGTATTGATAACAAGATGCTCGAGTAAACATAATTCCATAAAACTAAAGTAGAAAATTGTTTTGCGGCTTTTACTTATGCGGTTTACTACTTTTATTTTAAAATAAAAGTGATAGAGATAATGAAGTAATGGATATTTTAAATGATTTGATAACTTACATAATCATTTTTGAAACCATAGATTATGAAAATAAGTATTGTATTCCTGCTTTTGTTGTGTTGTGGTAAATTAGCTGCCCAAACCAACCCCGAAACCTATCCGGTTGATCCGGCTTCTGTCGAACAGGCAGGAGTTCCGAAAGGGGAGATACTAAAATTCACCTTCGAAAACTCTAAAATTTTTCCAGGCACCTCACGCGAGATTAGTGTTTATGTTCCGGTTCAGTATAAGGCAGACAAGCCAGCGTGTGTATATGTAAATCAGGATGGCATTCAGTGGAAAGCGCCCACGGTGTTTGATAACCTGATCGCGAAAAATGAAATACCAATCACCATTGGTGTTTTCATTACACCAGGAAAAGTGCTCACACAAAATAAAGAGGAAGCCATAGACCGTTTCAACCGGAGCTTTGAGTATGATGGCCTGGGAGATAACTATGCACGGTTTTTATTAGAAGAAGTTTTTCCATTTGTAGAAAGTAAAAAAACATCGGATGGCCGGTTAATCATTTTATCTAAAAACGGAAATGATCGGGCGATTGGCGGTTCAAGCAGTGGAGCGGTTTGTGCATTCACAACTGCGTGGGAGCGGCCCCAGGAATTTTCGCGCGTGTTCAGCGCCATCGGAACGTACACGGGTTTACGCGGGGCGGACCGGTATGATATCCTGGTGCGAAAGCATGAGCCAAAGCCCATTCGCATCTTTATGCAGGATGGTTCCAATGATTTGAACATTTATGCAGGCGATTGGTGGAAAGCAAACGAATCGATGGAACGGGCATTACAATTCTCAGGCTATGATGTAAAACATGTGTGGGGTGAAGGGGCACACAACGGTCAGCATGGTACGGCCGTGTTTCCGGAAGCTATGCGTTGGTTATGGCGCGATTATCCAAAACCAATTGTGGCAGGTGCAACTAAAAATCCATTCCTTAACGATATCCTTATCGGGAATGAAGGCTGGGAATTGGTTGGTGAGAATTATGGATTTACGGAAGGAACCGCAGTCAATTCTAAAGGTGAAGTCTTTTTTCAAGACATCCCGAATTCAAAAACATATAAAATAGGAGTGGATGGTAAGTTGGAAGTGTACATCACTGATTCGAAGAAAGCGAGTGGCACTACATTTTCGACATCGGGCGAGATGCTGACGATAACAGGCGGTTGGTCGGAGCCGCCTACCAAACAAGTGCATCGATATAAAACTGAAAAGACTTACGAGGTAGTGGCCAATGAAACACCCGGTAATGATATTACCATCGCGCACAATGGAAACATCTATGTTACATCACCGGATGGTCGCGAGCGTGCAAGTAAATTGTATCTCATAAAGCCTAATGGCGAACGCAGTGTTGTGGATGAAGGATTGAAATTTGCAAACGGTGTTTGCCTTTCCCCCGATCAAACCCAACTCTATGTAACCGAATCAACTTCGCATTGGGTGTGGGTGTACCAGATACAACCCGATGGTTCACTCGCTCACAAACAAAAATATGGGTGGCTTCAAGTGCGCGATGCAGATGAAAATGCATGGAGCGATGGATTGAAATGTGATCGTGATGGCAGAATATATGTAACGAGCCTGAGTGGCATTCAGGTGCTCGATCAATTGGGAAGGGTGAATGCGATTATCCCAGTGCCAAAAACAAAAGGACAGGTTTCTAACTTATGTTTTGGAGGTCCTGATTTTGATGTGATGTATATCTCCTGTCACGACAAAGTTTTTCGCAGGAAAGTAAAGGTGAAAGGGGCCAATAATTTTGAGACGCCGATTAAGCCGGCCAATCCGAGGTTATAGAAAAACAGGAGTAAGCTTTTAATAATGCCATCCGTTTCCATATTTTTTTGAGAAGTTATTCCCTATTATTGTCGTTCTAATTCAACTAACTCAATTATGAAGTACGCTCTTCTAATCACCACCCTTATGACCGCATTTTTTATGGAAGGTACTGCACAGGAACTTCGCTCTCCTAACGGACAGCTAACTATGAATTTTTCATTGCTGCCTGATGGAACACCTCAATACCAGTTGTCTTATAAAAATAAATTAGTGATTAATCCCAGCACGATGGGCTTCGAATTGAAAGACGATGCGAAATCACTTCTAAATGACTTCGCGATAACCGATACAAAAACCACTTCGCACGATAGCAACTGGCAACCTGTGTGGGGCGAGGTGAAGACCATCCGTGAACATTATAATGAACTCGCGGTAACGCTCACTCAAAAAGAAACCGATCGCAAGTTGCTGGTTCGCTTCCGCTTGTTTGACGATGGCCTTGGCTTTCGGTATGAATTTCCATCACAACCGAACCTTATCTACTTCGTGATTAAAGAAGAGCGCACCCAATTTGCCATGACAGGCGATCACACCGCTTTTTGGATTGCCGGTGATTATGATACGCAGGAATACGACTACACCACATCACGCCTCACAGAAATACGCGGACTGATGAAAGGCGCCATTTCTCCCAATGCATCGCAAACTCCGTTTTCGCCTACGGGTGTACAAACTGCCTTGATGATGAAAACTGCTGACGGCATCTATATCAATCTGCATGAAGCAGCGCTCATCAATTACTCGTGCATGCATCTTGACCTCGATGACAAATCGCTCGTTTTTCAATCGTGGCTTACGCCTGATGCTACGGGCGATAAGGGATATATGCAGGCTCCGGATCATACCCCATGGCGCACTATTATGGTGAGTGACGATGCCCGAACCATACTTGCGAGCAAGATGACCTATAACCTGAACGAGCCCAGCAAGATCAAAGACACTTCGTGGATTAAGCCGACCAAATACATGGGTGTGTGGTGGGAGATGATCACCGGAAAAAGTTCGTGGTCATACACGAATGAGTTGCCCTCCATACAAATCGGTAGTACCGATTATTCAAAAGCAAAACCGAACGGCACGCATGGCGCTACTACCGCCAACGTGAAGAAGTATATCGACTTTGCTTCCCAGCATGGATTTGATGGTGTGCTGGTAGAAGGTTGGAACATTGGCTGGGAAGATTGGTTTGGCCATGCAAAAGATTATGTGTTTGACTTTGTTACTCCCTATCCTGACTTTAACCTAACAGAGTTACGTGACTATGCAAAATCAAAAAACATTAAACTGATTATGCACCATGAAACATCCGGCTCTACACGCAATTACGAGCGTCACCTCGATGCAGCCTTTCAGTTTATGAAAGACAATAACTACGATGCTGTTAAAACGGGTTATGTAGGTCCTATCTTACCCAAAGGTTTTTATCATTACGATCAGTACACGGTCAACCATTATCAATATGTAGTGGAGAAAGCTGCAGAGTATAAAATTATGGTGAATGCTCACGAGGCCGTGCGCCCGACAGGTATCGCGCGTACGTGGCCAAACCTGATTGGTAATGAATCGGCACGAGGCACAGAGTTCCAGGCATTTGGAGGTTCCAGGCCTAATCATGTTACGATCCTGCCGTTCACGCGGTTGATTGGCGGGCCGATGGATTATACACCCGGTGTGTTTGAGATGGACATCAGCAAAGCTAATCCTGCCAACAACTCATGGTGCAACAGCACCCTCGCTAATCAACTGGCATTGTATGTTACTATGTATAGCCCGTTGCAAATGGCGGCCGACTTCCCCGAAAACTACAGCCGGTTTATGGATGCCTTCCAGTTTATTAAAGATGTGGCACTCGATTGGGACGATAGCCGCTATTTAGAAGCTGAACCCGGGCAATACATCACCGTAGCCCGCAAGACCAAAGGCAAAAGCAGTTGGTTTGTTGGAAACGTGAATGGCGAAACGCCCCGTACTTCAACCATTGCATTCGATTTTCTGGATGCTGGCAAAACATACATGGCAACGATCTATAGTGATGCAAAGGATGCGCATTATAAAACCAACCCACAAGCGTACACCATTCGTAAAGTGGTGGTAACAAACAAATCAAAACTAGCGCAATGGTCTGCACCCGGTGGTGGTTATGCAATAAGTATTGCAGAAGCAGGGAAGGAACAAGTGAAGGGTTTGAAGAAGTTGTAGGAGTTGCTGTATCTACTATTCAAACTTGTCTTTGATTATTACAGTTGCGGATGAGAACCTATGAGTAAATAATACTCATTTTAGGCAAAGATCTCTTTGTTCTTAAGGTGAGAAATATTTATCCGAAAAGTGAGTAGCTATTCATCTCTCAAAGCCTTTACGGGATTTATGGTTGCCACTGAAAATATTTTGTGCCCAATGGCTAACAATGAAACAGTGAAGAGTATTCCGATTGCAATTGCAAATGTGTAGACGTTTACGCCTTGATAATATTTCCAGATTGTTCCCATGATGGTGTTGCACCAGGTAAAACCTGCCCACGTACCAAAGACAGATGCCAACGAAAGTATGATGATGAATTCTTTATTCACAATTCGGGTGATGTTAAATAGCGATGCTCCAACGATTTTGCGAACACCAATTTCTTTCATGCGTTTTAGAATGTTCAACGACACCAGCGTGTATAATCCGGTTGTAGAGAGCAAGAGAGTCATCAAACCTAAAAAAGCATATCCATACACAATGCTCATATTTAGTTCAGTGACCTGATGCAATTGTGAGGCTAAAATATTTCCATTGTAAAGCCGGTTTGGAAATACACCACTCCATTGTTTACCCATAAAAGTATTTACCGAAGCAACCTTATCTGGTTTTGTGCTGACCACGATTTGAGTATAATCATCAGGCAATATGTAGCGTATCATCATCGGCTCCATTTCCTGCCACAAGCCATGTGTGTAGACATCCTTCACAACACCAACAACAGAAAGTTTTACTGAATCTTTCCAAATGATTTCCTTACCTATCGGATCAGTCCAGCTAAACAAATCAGCCATTTTTTTAGTTATGATAATCGATTCTTTTCGATCTGTTTCCGAATTCGCTATAAAATCGCGACCCTCTATAAGTTTCAGGTCCAGTGTGCTTAAATAGTGATCACCCACTTCAATGATGTCAACTTCTGCCAGTAATGATTTATGTTTTACAGGTTCGTGATTGCGATTGGAAAATATACCGCTTCGAGCACCGGCTATTGAAAGTATTTCAGGATTATTTTGTAAGGCATTGCGATACGTATCGAACTCCGCTTTATCATTTACCCATGCAATGACCGAACCTTTTATATCGAAACCAAGATCATATTTTTCCTGGTAACGTGAGTTTTGAAAAAATGCAATTGCGCTTACAATAGAGATAAGAGAGATGGTAAACTGTAGTCCTAACAAAGTGCGCGTAAAATAATTGGTGCCTCCAAACTTGAGCTTACCTTTTAAAATACTGATGGGTTCAAAACGGCTTATATAAAAAGCCGGATAACTTCCGGCAACAATACCGGTGAACAATAGAACTCCACACAAGAATAATAAAAAGACTGGCGCGTCTATGTAATGAGGTTCAAGGTGAATATTGTTTGCGGTTATAACGTTCCAACCGGCAATTAGAATGTCGGCAATTCCTAAACCGACCAGTAAGGCCAAAAAGCAAATGCAAGTTGTCTCTCCAATGAATTGAAGAATAAGCTGCATCCTGACACTGCCCATTACCTTGCGGATACCGATCTCCTTAAGTCTTCGGGATGAAACAGCAATAGCCGTGTTCGTGAGATTGAAACAAGCCAATAGTAAAATGAAAATGCTCATAATCACCGAACCAATAATGGCTGATGAAGGTGGAGCAGGCCAGGTCGTAGCCTGTACATTTCGCTCACGATCACTATGTGCCAGTGTAGCGAACGGATCAAGTACGAATTCTTTTATCTTAAAATCTTCTCTTACTTTATTGTTGTTTTCGATGTACGATTGAAGTTGTGCATGCACACTTGAAAGACGATTGGCATCTTTAATCTGAACAAAGAGTGTAGTCTCCCGTCTCCAATCTTTTTCTGCATCAACACCATATTCATCTTTGTAGTTATCGAAATTCATAAAAGCAGATCCGTCTTTCTTGCAAAAACTTGAATTCATCGGAGGCTCTTTGAATACCCCCGCAATTTTTACTTCCTTTAATTCTTTTCCATAAACCTGGGTGATTGTTTTTCCAAAGGCTTCATCGGGAGTTCTGAATAGTCGAATCGCAATGGATTCACTGATAAAAGCACTGGTCTTATCTGTTAAGTCAGAAGGATTACCTGATATAAAGTCAAACGAAAACAATTGGAAGAAATCAGGATCAACGTAAGTAAGGTTAGCGGCAAAAAGATCATCTTCCTTTTTAAAATTTGAAGAGGAGTGAATATATCGTGATGATTTATCAATGTCTTGAAAAGCTTTGTCAACTATTTCACCCAATGGCATAGGAGCATGTGAATAGTGAGTTATGGTATTTTCAAATTCACGTTCTGTGCTGACACGATAAAGTGTCGATCGATTGGCGTGAGTTGCATCAAAGGTTAAATCATATTCATAAGCGAAATAGCTAACAATGCAGCACGCAATGGCAATGCCCATTCCGAATACATTGATGATGATGAACAGTTTGTTCTTCATCATACTGCGAATGGTTATCAGTAGGTAATTTTTTATCATGCTGTGCCAGAAGCCAATAAACATGCCAGCACTTAAGGGGCGAATTTTGGTAGATTATCAACAATCGGTAAAGCTATGCGCACGAAAATGGACGTATTTGACCGCATCCGAACGGTGCTAATAGTGTTAATTGAGACAAAAATTTCCTTCTACATCTTAAGCAGCATCGTAATTTTTTCAAGTTCCTCAAGAGACTCGAAAGAATTTTTGGCTTCAAGCTCAAATCCGCCCTGAAAGTGATGCAGGAAAAGGATGTCAGCCTTTTTCATAGAAGGAACTTTAGTTTTGTACTTAATCACGCCAAAGGATTTGCTGGGGCCTCCCGCATGCAGCTCTTTATGCTGGCTGAGTGATCTCCGCCAATTTTCTGCGGGCACTCGGATTGTTTTTGGAAGTTCTACCTCATCGGAATTTTTTAATATCGTCTTTACCGTAAAAACACAGCCTTGCTTTTGGAACGGAGGTGGCGAAACATTGGGATCATTGCCCTTAACAGCAACTTCTTCTACAAATGGTTCCAGGTACTCAACTATTAAAATCAGGTTACACTCTTTTACAAGCTCTGAAAGTTCAACTGGTTTACTTTTAATAATGCTCATAGTAAATTCTTGGAATTCTAAAGGTTTTGTCAGACCTAAAGTTACGCAACCAGAACATAGCATGGAACTTTTCAGGCAATGTGATAGATAGGACGACCACTTTTGTCAAGGATTGTGTTTCCTTTTATATGACCAATGGCTGCTCCTTTCGTGTTGTATAGAAAGCCATTAGAGAAATAGCCGATATGTTCACCTGATTCACTGAAGAGATTCTTATCGTCATTACTGTACGCTTTGTAGGTTCCGTTTGCATCATAGTACTTAGTCATACTCTGCTTAACGGGATTAACCTGTAAAAGGTGCCATAAATAACTATATTAGAATTTCAAATTGCCCGCACTATGGAAAGCAATGACATAAAATTTGCCAGTTTCTTCTGGAGAATATCTTCGTCACACATGATTTCCTATTTTATTATGGGAATCATTGCCTCAACGATTCTCGATTATAAAGGCAGTTTCGAAACGCCTCCATTATCTTATTTGATGAAACCGGTTGATTCTCCATGGGTGGCAGTTGGCCCCATATTGCAGATAGTACGGGGATTGATTTTTTCAATTGCACTCTGGTTCTTCAAGGATAATTTTCTCTATACCAAGTACGGATGGTTGAAATTGTGGGGATTAATTGTGGGCTTGTCAGTATTGTCAACCACCGGCCCGGCTCCGGGTTCTATTGAAGGAATGATTTATACCAAAATTCCGATGGAATCTCAACTGAAAGGTTATTTCGAAATTTTACCGCAAACTTTTCTGTTCTCAGTATTTGTATGCTATTGGTACGGGAAGCCAAAAAAGCTTTGGAATATTCTGTCTATCGTTTTAGTCTCCATCATTGTCATTTTGTGCACCTTAGGCGTACTTGCTGCAAACCATATATTATGAAAGTGGTGGATTCTTTATAGTGCTAAGTTAATCGTGAATTATTGACAGTTAATCGTTGAGTCGCCCTGATGGCCGATACCTTTTTTATAGAAATCAAGTGCTATTTCATTGTTAACTTATCAAATAGTTTTTTGTAAAAAATAAAAGGTGATCCGTTTCCAGACCACCTCTCAATAACTCAATACTAAATATTACTTCGCCAAGTCAAAGCGATCAAGGTTCATCACCTTGTTCCATGCGGCAACAAAATCCTGAACGAATTTTTCTTTTCCATCGGAGCTTGCATATACTTCGGCAAGGGCACGCAATTCTGAATTAGAACCAAAGATGAGGTCAGCGCGCGTGGCTGTCCACTTGATGGCGCCTGTCTTGCGGTCTTTACCTTCAAACACTTCGGCATGTGCATCGGTTG
>CAZNRJ010000101.1:0-4972 GCA_964574945.1 uncultured Ohtaekwangia sp.
ATATTATTAAACCGTTGATCCAATAAAATATCAATCATCGCCATACTGGCCTCGGCATTGACTATTTCTTCGTTGGCAATGGTTTCGTACAATAACATTAAATCATACGCTGTTACCCGGTTGTTGAGCCCGGCTTCAAATGCTTTGCCGTCTTCTACTCCACGCAGCACCTGAATGTCATTAGCCCCTATATCGCGCATCGTTTGGGTTACATTTTTTGCATCTACCAATTCTACAATCAGGTTTGTGGCAAGGTTGCTGCTTATGATAATCATATCATACAATAAAGAATAAACTGTGCGCTTCTCGCCTATGTGCTTGTAAATTAATGTGTCGCTATCACTGGCAGCAGTCAACGAGTATGTGCTGCCATCCAATATGCTTTTAAACTCATTTTTGATCAGCAAAGAATCTTTAAGGGAGAATTTCCCTGCTGCAACTTGCTTATAAACCTCCACCATAACCGGAGCCTTCATAGTACTGGCGGCATGGAACAGCGTGTGTTCGTTAATTAAAATTTTTTCACCGGTAGTCAGGTCCTTAAAGGCAACCGCAAAATTTCCTGATTGATTAGCTAATTCTTTTTCTATACTTTCTTTTAATTCTTCGGCAGTTTGTTTTTTACCGCACGAGATTAACGTAATTACCAGTAAAAGAAAGAGTAGTTGTTTTATCATGATATTTTGGTTGGTTGTATATCGGGTTCTAACTTACAAAGTTTTATGATCAATCACCCGGAGGTTTTATATGAGGATAATCACTTGCTGGTTTTTAACAAGCCTTCGGGAGTGCTTGTGCAGGGCGATGCCACAGGCGATAAGCCACTGGTTGAAGTGGGCAAAGATTACATTAAAGACAAATATCAAAAACCCGGGGCTGTTTTTTTAGGGGTGGTGCACCGGTTGGACCGCCCTGTGAGTGGTGTGGTTGTGTTTGCGCGCACCTCTAAAGCGCTGGAGCGGATGAATGCTCTATTCCGTGAACGGGAAACACTAAAAACATATTGGGCATTGGTTGAATCTATGCCACCCAGGCCTGAAGGCACCTTAGTGCATTGGTTAGTGAAGGATGAGAAGAAGAATAAGACCACTGCCTACGTGCGCGAAAACCCCCAAGGCCAACGCTCGGAATTGAGCTATAAAACTATTGAATCACGAAAGGGATTTTTTTTGCTGGAAGTAAAGCCTGTCACCGGTCGCCCACACCAAATTCGGGTTCAGCTTGCTTCCATGGGCTGCCCTATTGTTGGCGATGTAAAATATGGATATCCAAATCCGGCTTCTGATGCCAGCATTGGGTTGCATGCACGACAGCTCAGGTTTATCCATCCCGTAAAAAAAGAAGAGGTATTAATCACGGCCAGCCTTCCAAAGAATAATCTCTGGAAATTGTTCAATTAGTTATTTTTTGTTTTGTAGTTCTTCAAGTTTTGGGTTTATTGGAACCCAAATTTTGAAAGATGCTTAGAACAATCCCCTTGTGTTTGCTATTTTGCCTTACGGCCTGTACAATAATTCCTGACGATGCGCTTGAAAACCTACCTAAAGATGTGCAAATCAGCCAACTTAAGTTACGATTTCTGAATGAAGATAGCGGAAACTATAAAGAAGCAACCGTTAAGACTGTCCTAACTGCTCGAAAAATCGAAATTAACTGGCCTGCCGAAATTGATATTTTCTTTTATAATAAGAGCATGGTTAAAACTATTTATGAATTGAACAATGCAGGGTATGCGACTAAAATCACCACCTTATATGAAGACGGAAAAGAAATTGTTGATGAAATAGTGTATGACGGGAGTAACCGGGTTACCGAACTTAAAAATTCTTTCTTTAATGATAACCTGAAATTCTATTATTCCAATAATCAATTGGACAGTATTTCGAAAATGCGAACGCTACCAAATACCACTATCCAATCGGGATTTTATAAGCGAATTGATGAATCTCATTTTGTAAGCATTTTCCCCTTCAACAAAGCGCAAAGCTATTCGTTGACCAATAGTTTCTACGGCAGTTGCGATTGCTCTGGTTATGCGCCAGTTCCTAATGAATTGAACAAGACAGGTTATTCCTTCATAAAATCGAATGATCCTTACTACACACAATTTTATACAGACAACAATTACACACAGTTTTTAAACAGTCAATATTGTAAGCAGGTTTTCTCACAATCAATTTATGAGGCGAATAAAAATTTCTATGGGAAACCCCGTAATTTAGAATGCTTTGCCAATCATTGTTATTCCGGAGGCGATAGCTATCTGAGCAGCTATTTGTTACTTCCGCAAGTCATTCCCGACTTTATCTCACTTTACCTTGCTACCGTTGATAGCGAGGTTAGGTGGATAAATAGTAACTCAGCCAATACATCAAAATGGAATTTGGCCGGGATTGATTATGGTTACGCACCTTCAAAATGATTTGTATGAGAGAGATAAAAATAGTTGTTACTGCAGTTTTCGCGTTGCTTGCAACCTCATTGTCTGCCCAGGAACAACAGATTGAATTAGGATTTAAAGGAACTATACTTTCTTCGGACCTGGTTTACACCGAATCGAATTCCTACCTGGGATTGGGATACTCTATTGATGCCCATTATTTCTTTAATCGGAAGTTAGGGGCCGGACTTTTTTATTCCAGATCAATGTACAGTGAAGAGGTAAGTGAAAGTTATTTGAGTAACCCGCAGTCATATGATGGCAATTATGGAGCATATGATTTTTTGCAGTATGGGATATCCGGAAAAATTACAACCAGCAGGGAACGTTTTTTTCAAATTTATGCGGTTGCAAAAATGTTTAAGATGGAATCCGTTTATGATTTCGATGAGGAGTTGGGTTTTAAATTATCGGATAAAGGTATGGGCGGAGCTGCTGGCTTTGGAGTTGTATTAAGATTCTCAAGGAATGTTGGATTCAATTTGTTTGAATTCAATTACAACCATTATTTGTCCGGTTTTGAAGAAACTAAATCTAATTTCAGTCCATCGGCCTTTCAGGTCCGCTCGGGCTTAATTATTAATTTTCTTGACAGATAATTTAATAATACTCTATCTAAACAATGGCAAGCCAAAACAGTATTATTAATCCATCATTTCAAATTTTTTAATCGTTTCCGACAGTCCGAAAAAATGATCTTAGGAAAACTGTTTCTATAACTGTTGTCTTTACTATCTTCATGCGCAAAGATGAACAATGAGCTGGCTGAATAAATTACAGACGCGATGGAAAGTGAATACCTTATCGCAGGTAATATTGATTTTGATTGTTTTTGCATGCACGGGATTTACCGTATTGTTTATTAAACAACCCCTCTTTGAGTATTGGTTTCCGAATGGAGAAAAGCCATTGTGGGCTTCAGTGATTTATTGGATTGTAATTTTTCCGGTTTATAATCTTTTTCTGCTGGTTTATGGGTTTGTCTTTGGTCAGTTCCGTTTTTTTTGGGATTTTGAAAAGCGTTTTTTTAGTCGAATAATGTCTTATTTCAAAAGGTAAAAGCACCCATATGAGAAAATTAATTTGCTTATTATCTACTGTGTTGATCGTGGCCTGCTCAAGTCCTAAGTATACAGCAAGCTTTAATTATTATGATAAGAATAGTGCCTCATCAGCAAAATCTGTAGCGGAGCTGGAGGAGCCGCCAACAGCGGTTGCACAATCAGAACAACTCTTAGCAAGTACCTCATCTGCTCCTGTAGAATTAGAGACTCCAAAAGCAGAAGTTCGGAAAACGTATCTCCAAATGACTAAACCTGAACGCAAAGCATTGAGGGTTCACTTAAAAAGAGAAATAAAATCCTATGTAAAGGAGCAAAAGAAAAATTTTAATGTGGAGTCAACACAAGCTTCGTCAATGGATGAAGATCTCAAGCTTGCTTCAATTTTTGGAGCGGTTGGAATAGTGGCTTTGATTATTAGCGGAAATGTATTTTATGTTATTGGTGCTATTGCCCTGATCATTGGCGTAGTCTTCTTTGTGAAGTGGCTAATTAGACAATAAAGCAGTTGCTAAATAAAAAAGCCTGATTGAGAAGTCAATCAGGCTTTTTTTGCTTAATGTTTTGCTTAATTCTTTATACCATCAGCCAATAAGATCACTTTATTTTTCAATACCTCAACAACTCCTCCTGTAATGTGAACCCGTTCAGCCAGATTTTTAGATTTATATTCTACCACTCCCTCCTTTAATAAACTCACGAGCGGTGCGTGATCATTCAAAATCTGAAAGGATCCATCTTCACCCGGAAAAGTTGCCGAAGCTACCTCACCTTCAAAGATTTTCTTGTCGGGGGTTATTATTTCGAGTTGCATAGAATTATTTAACGTCAGCCATCATTTTCTCTCCTTTGACAATGGCATCTTCAATGTTACCCACCAGGTTAAAGGCCATTTCAGGAAGATGATCAACTTCACCATCCATAATCATGTTAAATCCTTTAATCGTGTCTTTAATATCAACCAAGGCACCTTTCAAACCTGTAAAGGCTTCGGCCACGTGGAATGGTTGTGATAAGAAACGCTGCACACGTCTTGCACGTGATACGATAAGTTTATCTTCATCCGATAATTCATCCATCCCTAAAATGGCGATGATGTCTTGAAGTTCTTTGTAGCGTTGAAGGATGTTCTTAACTCGCTGTGCGCAATTGTAATGCTCTTCACCAACGATATCAGCACGAAGAATGCGAGATGTTGAATCCAATGGATCCACCGCTGGGTAAATACCCAATTCAGCAATTTTACGAGACAATACCGTAGTTGCGTCCAGGTGAGCGAATGTAGTTGCAGGTGCAGGATCTGTTAAGTCATCGGCAGGAACGTAAACAGCCTGTACTGATGTAATGGATCCGTTTTTAGTTGATGTAATGCGTTCCTGCATAGCTCCCATTTCAGATGCAAGGGTTGGTTGGTATCCCACCGCTGAAGGCATACGACCCAATAGAGCCGATACTTCAGAGCCTGCTTGTG
>CAZNRJ010000101.1:4982-11100 GCA_964574945.1 uncultured Ohtaekwangia sp.
TATTATCAATAAAGAATAGAATGTCTTTTCCTTTTCCCTGGCCATCACCATCGCGGAAATATTCAGCAACCGTAAGACCTGAAAGAGCTACTCGTGCACGAGCACCAGGAGGTTCGTTCATTTGACCAAACACGAAAGTTGCTTTCGAATCTTTCAATTTTTCTGAATCTACTTTTGAAAGATCCCAGCCGCCCGCATGAAGCGATTTCATAAACTCAGGACCGTAATCAACAATACCTGCTTCAATCATCTCGCGGAGCAAATCGTTTCCTTCACGGGTACGCTCACCAACACCAGCAAACACCGATAATCCAGCATATGCCTTAGCAATGTTATTGATCAATTCCTGAATTAATACTGTTTTTCCAACACCGGCACCACCAAACAATCCAATCTTACCACCTTTTGAATAAGGCTCGATCAAATCGATTACTTTAATCCCAGTGAAAAGTACTTCCGATGAAGTAGAAAGATTTTCGTAGCTAGGCGCAGAACGGTGGATAGGCAAAGATTGAGTTCCCTTTGGTTGAGGAATACCATCAATAGCCTGACCTACTACGTTAAATAAACGACCTTTAATATCATCGCCAATTGGCATTTCAATAGGAGAACCTGTATCGGTAACTTTCATTCCGCGTACTAAACCCTCAGTTCCATCCATCGCAATTGAGCGAATACGAGATTCACCCAAATGCTGTTGAGTTTCAAGTACTACAACTGTACCATCACCCTTGGTAACTTCCAGAGAATCCAGAATGTTTGGGAGTTTGGTGCCGGGCTCGTCAAATGCAACGTCTACCACCGGACCGATTACTTGAGTTATTCTACCAATATTGGCCATTGACTTATTATTTTTATGATTATTGACTGAATTAGGATCAGAAGCTTATTTAAGGCCGAAAAATCCGGCCACAAAAGTAGTTTTTTGCGGGGTTAATACAAACGAAGGTGCCAGGATTTATTGAAGTTTGAGTTGATCCATAGCTCTGACTAATTGTATTGATAATCAGAGATTTATAATATTCGCGATGGGATGTTCGTGTTTTAAGCACTTTTTAGTTCAATGCGAAATGTAGTGCCCAGAGTTTCGTCTGAAGATTTAACAAAAATTTTGCCTTCGTGGTACATTTCTATGATTCGCTTTGCCAGGGCGAGCCCTAATCCCCAACCTCTTTTTTTGGTTGTAAATCCAGGTTTAAATACGTTGGTGATAAGTGGCTTTGGTATCCCTTTCCCCGTATCAGAAATATCAATGAAAACTTTGTGGTCGCTTCCCCTTAGGATTTTTATAACAATCGTACCGGAACTGCCCATCGCGTCAACTGCATTTTTGCAAAGATTTTCCACCACCCATTCAAAAAGGGGTGCATGCACCCTCACATCAATCGTTTCGGATAATGTGTAGACTTCAAATTTTATTTTCGAAGAAATGCGTGGCTGCAGATAACCCACAACATTATTGATTAACTGAAATATGTTTTCGTTTCTGAGCACTGGCTTTGAACCGATGCTGGAAAAACGCTCGGTGACTACGCGCAGTTTGCGAATGTCTTTATCGAGTTCATCTACAATGCCTTTATTCTTAATATCAGGATCATCGCGAAGCACTTCGATCCACGCCATTAGCGAGGAGAGGGGCGTGCCTAGCTGATGAGCTGTTTCTTTGGCAAGCCCTACCCACACCTGATTTTGTTCCGCTGTACGCGAATAGTTGAAAGCGAGGTAAGAGATAAATCCAAAAATGGCGAGCACTGAAAGTTGAATGTAGGGAAAGGCGATGAGTTGAGTGAGTAAGGCAGAATTCTTGTAATAGACATACTGCTTTTCATACACTTCACCTGTTTCAGGATCTTTTAAAATTATTTCAATGGGAGCAAAAGTGATGCTCATTTTTTCAGCCTCTCTTTTTAGTATTTCATCTTTTCTTTCTTTTGAAAGAGATTCTTTTATATCAATGTTGGTGGATTGATAGCCATTATCCTTGGTGAACCAAATTACCGGCACGTATTTATTCTTAAAGAGAATTTCATCAGTAATAAAAACAATATTGCCTTCTGAACTATTAAGAGTGTATTCCAATGCCTTGGCAAAAAGCTCTACTTGTTGTCGTTCCCGTTCTTTAAGTTGTTCAACAAGAATGTTTGTATAATAAATTGATCCTGCACTGATCAATACAGACACAACCAGGATAATCCACTTCAGTGTGGTGTTATCCTTATAGAACTCCATGGAGGCTGGTAGCTGTACTTTTTTGGCCATAATAAGAATGGAAATTAAATAAAAAAACCGGATGACGAATCGATCCGGTTTCTATATCCTACTTCAGACTTGTTTAATTTTTCATCATAAACCACTTGGCCAACACCTTGTAGCTCACCTTTGTGCCACTGGTTAAAATTCCAACGCGATATATTCTTCCTGCTATCCAGGTGGTTAATAGAAACCCACCCACCAGCAACAGCATAGAAAGGGCAAGTTCCCAGCCCGGTACTCCAAAAGCAATCCTTCCTACCATGGCCACGGGTGATGTAAATGGAATAACAGACAGCCAGAAACTAGCTGAACCATGTGGATCGCGTAAGATAAACATAAAGAGACCCATATAGCCTATAAGAAGCGGGATAGTAACGGGAAACTGAAATTGCTGGGCTTCCTGTTGAGAATCTACGGCTGAGCCAACTGCTGCAAACAAAGCACCGTAAAGTAAATAGCCACCTAAAAAATAAAAGACGAAAACGAAAGCAATTTTGGTAAATGGAATCTCATTTAAGTTACCGAGTAATTCAGTCACTTTGGAATTCTGTTGAGCTACTGCTTCCTTCATATCCGGATCATTGTCCATCTGCTTGGTCACTTGCTCCATCATTTGCTTTTGTGGCATTTTAAGGCCAAAGTAAGCCAGCGTTCCGGAAGACAATACTGAAATAAGAATGATCCAGATAGTAAACTGCACCAATCCTACAGAGGCGATGCCAATGATTTTACCGAGCATCAACTGAAAAGGTTTTACGGAGGAAACAATCACTTCTACAACTTTAGATGTTTTTTCATCAATTACACCTTGCATGATTTGAATGCCATAAATCAAAACAAACATGTAGATTAAAATTCCCAGGAAAAATCCTAATCCATACAGAATACCTGAATTACTGGATTTCTCTTCACCGGTATCCGTTAAGTTGTATTGCTTTAAATTAACTTTTGGCCGCAAACTTTTTAGTATGGCCTCATCAATATTGTATTCTTTCAATTTTAAATCATGAATCTGTGTTGCGATGGATGATTCAAGGTCGCTTACTTTCTCGATGCTTGGATTTGCTTTGGTGTAAATAGCAACGCCTTCGGGCTTGTTAATGTCTATTTTCGGAATATACAGGAGTGCGAAGTAATTGGTTTCCATATATACTTTTTTTGCCTGCTCGAATGGCAAATCCAAAGAAACGAACGTAAACTGTTTATTGCTTTCGAACTTAAACAGCTTACTTTCATCAAGTACCTGCACTGTTTCGGCTTTTGCCGATTCCGCATCTTTAATGGCAATGTAGGCCAGGCCGCCAATGATTGCCGGAAAAATGAGCGGCACCAAAATAGTGGCTATCAAAAATGATTTTTTCTGCACCCTGTTAAGAAACTCGCGTTGTATGATGAGTAAAATTTTATTCATAGCTGAGAGTGGTTTATACTTCCTGTAAATGTTTTTTCAAGGCTTCGTCTCCTTCACCTTTCACCAGGTCAATGAAAATATCGGCCATGCTTGGCACTTTCTCCAGAAAGCTGTGTACTTCGGTGATATCAATCAAATCGCGGATTACCTGGTTGCCATTGACACCATTACTTACTTTTAACGTGCTGGAAAACAATCCTTCTTCCAACGGAACCTGATGTATTAATTCGTAACGTTCGGCAGGCAACCTGAAATTGTTGCCACGATGCTCCACCAAAAACGTATTCGATTTGTATTGTGCCTTAACTTGTTTTTTGGCGCCCTCTAAAATTAATTTTGATTTGTTGATCAGCGCAATGTGATCGCATAGTGACTCTACTGTCTCCATGCGGTGTGTGGAGAAAATAATTGTACTTCCGTTTTCCTTTAGCTCTAAAATTTTTTCTGTAATCAATTGAGCGTTCACAGGGTCAAATCCCGAAAAGGGTTCATCCAGGATAATCAGCCTGGGCTCATGCATTACGGTGCTAATGAACTGCACCTTCTGCGCCATCCCTTTCGAAAGGTCTTCTACTTTTTTATGCCACCAATCTTTGATTTCAAATTTTTCGAGCCACACTTTAATGCGATCCAATGCTTGCTTACGGCTCATGCCTTTAAGCTGCGCCAGGTAAAGGAGCTGATCGCCCACTTTCATTTTCTTGTACAGGCCGCGCTCTTCGGGCAGGTATCCAATGATGCCCACATGTTTCTCTTGTAGTTTTTCTCCAAAGATCTCCACCGAACCTTCATCAGAATTTATGATTTGATTGATGATGCGGATAAGGGTGGTTTTACCCGCTCCGTTAGGGCCTAGCAAACCATAGATCGATTTCTCAGGGATAGTAACGCTTACCGAATCAAGCGCGGTGTGATTTGTATAGCGTTTGGTAACATTTTTGGTAATGAGTGCATTCACAGGTAAGGCGATTAGTTTAACTTAGTTAGTATCAAAAATAGCAATAGAATTACAAGGAACCAGAATTTTATATCCGAACCGGATATCAGTAACTATAAATTTTATAATTGATTCGCTTCTTATCGGAAAACGATTTTCCCCATCGACACATCCAGATCGAAAATCATTGCATTTTTACTGTCCTTAGTATATGCATCATTTGCATATTTGTTAGGGGCCACTTTTTTAAGTGTTCGCGATAAGTTGATGCTGCACAACCACGAATCATTAATTGTGACAATCACAGGCACATCATCGGAGGGAAGCTGAATCACCAGGTTGCCGGCACCTACTTTGCCAATTATGTGATTATTTACCTTTGGTTTTTCGCTGAAGTCAAGGTACATATTTCCAAAACCAACATCGGCCAGCACTACTTTTGACCGTGCGAGGTTAAGTTGCTTTGCATGCAATGAGCCCATGTCCACCTTCACGCTAAAGGTATCCATATCGATTTTATTCTGCTGCCCATTATAACTGATGCTTACATCGGCACTGCCGGTATTGATCTTTAGTTTTTGAACAGACAATCCTGAGAGATCAATGTTTGCATTTCCCAAACCATAGTCAAGAACTAATGAGTATGATGTGCTCTCGGTTAAATATACTTTCCAGAATTTATCAGAAGGACGCTCGCCTGAACCAAAAATGTTATATGATATTTTTTGACTTACCCCACGCTGGCCATCTTGCTCAAGGGAAAGGTTTATCATGCACGTTGAACCTTTCAATTCGTTGCTAAATGAATGTGCATATTCATCTGCATCCTGATTACTATAGATATTCAGGATATCATCATTCTGGCTGGCGCGGATAAAGCAATTGCCCGTTTTGGCATGTAAACGTAGTTCCACCTGATTACACTGATCTGTTTTTTCAACAGAAAACTGCTTCTTGATTTGTCCGCTTACCCCCACGGTCACACTGCTTCCAATAAAAGCCAAAACAATCAATCTCAACATGCCTGCTGTTACGCGTTAGTTAGGTTAATGTTACTGTTATGTAAGAAAGGTTAGCATTTAGCACCAAACCAAAGCGGAAGTGGTAACAAAAAAATAACCCGTAATAGGGCTTATACGGGTTAACGCAATTTGGGTTATGAAATCGGGTGAAAAACTTTCAATTAGCCAAAATATTCCTTCATACGCTCAAAAAATCCCTTTTCGCCTGCGTCAGGCTGGGGTTGAAAGTTAAGGGAGGATCTCAGGCTTTCGAGCTTGGCCTTCTCCTCGCCCGAGAGCTTTTTGGGTGTCCATACATTAATATATATCAGCTGGTCTCCTGCCCCATATCCATTTATATCTTTAAGCCCTTTTCCGCGCAAGCGTAAAATCTTACCGCTTTGAGTGCCGGGTTCAATTTTAATGCGTGCCTTACCTCCAATGGATGGAACTTCTACCTGGGTACCTATTGCCGCATCGATAAAACTGATGTGTAGGTCGTACACCAAATTATTT
>CAZNRJ010000102.1:0-11046 GCA_964574945.1 uncultured Ohtaekwangia sp.
GGTCGCTGGTTCGATCCCGGCAGGGGGCTCTTTGATAATCAGGCAGTTACGTAAAAGTAGCTGCCTTTTTATTTTAGCATTGGCCTACAATTGGCCTACAACGAGGCAAATTAAAGGGTTTTATACGGGGGGTTGTGAATTTAGAAACTTGTGAATGATTTCCCGGAGAACAGCCGATTCAGTCCGGCCTAATTTCTTAGAAACTTCTTTGAATTTATCTTTTAGAGGTTTTGGGATTTCTGTTTTAGCGACTGCCATAATTGTAAAGTTAAAAAAAGAGCGGAGTACTCTTTAGACAGTTAGTAGCTGCCGACATACTTTCTTCCTCCGCTCTGCCAGTATCTATTTTGTTTTAAGGTTGTAAATTCTACCCTTTCTGTTTGCTTGCCGCTGTTCACTCATGAAGGTTTTAAGATTAGCAATGGCCTCACCGGGGACATGTTCACCGTTTATTTTTTTGAAGTCGGATTCTAACTTTGAAATCCGCTCTTTGATTTCAATCTCTTTCGTGAGTGTCTTTGCATCATTTAGAAAGTTCTTAATAATTGCTTTCAATTCTGAAACTGTTAATTGCTCGTTCATAGTCTTATTTGTTTAAGGTTTTTAAAAAGTTCTTCATGGCGGGAAGGTCAAACTCATATTCGCCTGAATGCTGATTCATTCTTAGACCAGTTGGATTAAAGTTGATTGATAGTATCACGCCTGTACCTGACTCACCTTTTAACATACCGAATTCAGATAATAGGTCTTTCAATTTCAAAAGCTTGTTATAGTTTTCTTGATCAGGTTTTGAAATTATTACATCATTCGCGGCCTTCAACATTTCAGCGATGGACTCGTTTACTTTCACCTCCCAATTTTCTACAAAGAATAAATCCGGGTGCAGTTGCTGTAAATAATCCCTGGCTTTTATTAAGTGTGTTAAGTCCGGCTTAACCAACATATCGTAATACTTGTTCGCATCGAATCCAGCCGGGACGGTTTGCCTTTGCTTCCATAATTCGAGGGCTACTTGTTCGGTTGCTGCATACAATGTCAACAACTCCAACTCTCCCAGATCAAGGGCTTTAAATTCGTCAGCAAATTTTTGCCATTTGCGTTTTTGATTCTCAATGTTTGTTTGTGTTCGGGTGTGATAAACTTCATCACGCTGAAGGCAAATAGGTTTCTCTGGTAATTCTACTTTCTCTTTTTTCATTTTATTTATTGGTTATTGGTTTTAAATCCCGGCCATGAAATGATTATGAAATTATATCCAGTCATCATATCCATTAGCGTGTTCAAATCTTGTTCGCTCAAAACTTTAGAGGGCTTAGTTTCCCCCCAGCTCGATACTTCAAACATCCCGGCTTCGTTCTGCCAGCACATTTTTACTTTATTCTGTTGGGCTGTTGACTCCATTTTTTTCCTGTAGTTTAAGTAAGGTTCTCAAATCTTCATCGCTCCACTTGGTGAAGTCGGTTGTAGGTTCAACGGGGTTGCCCTCATCGTCCGTCTCGCTAATACTTTGCAAGCGGGATACACAGAAAGGGAGGAGATCATTTATAACCTTGATTTTCTTTTCAGGGTCTAATCCATCAAACCACTTTTGTAAATCGTTTATGTTGGTCTCAACAAAGGTTTTTACTTTTTCGCGAAGCTTATTCTTTGCGCCTACAGGCTTGCCGGAATTGCCCGGCATAAACTTGCCTTTTGAATCTCGCCCCGAAAAGGAGCCGTTATTTTCGGTTTCATTGCTCATAATAGTTTTGTTTTATAGGTTCTCATGAAGTCTTCGAAGCTGGTAGCGATAGCATAGAAACCGCCTGCCCTCTCAATGTCATCACGTGTTTGTTTCTGGGCTGGACTCATCCGATCGGCTCCGATCTTTACCTCAATGCTGCAATGCTTACCGTGAATGATCGCGTGTATGTCGGCTGTTCCTGTTCGTGTAGTTCCCGGTATCCATTTGCCGGGTATTACTTTGTTCTGGCCTATTATGTTTGTATGAACAACGTCTTTCAACTTCCGGCCTGTTGTAGTTATCCGAGTTGCATAGTGGCTGTTCAGATTAAGCCATTTGATAATGCAGTTGGTTAGCCCGTTCGCGGTCTTATCTTCAAATTTTGTAATGGGTATGTATTGAATCGGTACGCCATTGTATTTCTTTTCTTTAGCCATCCTGTCAAGTTCCCTGAGTTCCTGAAGGGCAGAATACCGGCCACGTTCCAAGATGACCAATGCTTCGTTTATTTTATTCTTTGTTAATCTCATTTTGTAGTTGGTTGGTTAATCTCATATCTGTCTTCTTTTTGCAGTCAGGTTGTAAAAGCCTCGCGCGCGCGCGTAGGGTTGTGAGGTTGTAAGAAGTTGTATTTTGTGTCTAATGGTTGTGAATACAACCTGAACCCTTTTTTTACAACCGAATACAACCCTACAACTTCACAACTCATACAACTAACCATTAATAAGTTTACTAACTGCCTGTTGAGTAATTCCAAATTCGCGGGCGATGTCTGCCTGTGATTTGCCTTCACAACTCATTTTATTTATCTGAGAGCTGCGATCGTTTACGTGTTGCCATTCAGCATCAAGCCCGATAAAATCAAGCCTTAGAGGTTCTGTTTTGAGGTACATAGTAGCAACCGCGTTCTTTGTGTATGCCATTTCATAAGAGCGGATTTTTAATGCTTTTATGTATCTGTAGTTTTCACCCTGACAAGATTTTCCAATACTGAAAACAGAATCTACAAGGTTGGTTTTCATCTTTGAGCCTTGCAGGTCGTGCTTACTTATTGTTTTAAACTCGTTCTCTTTTTGCGGTTTCCTGCAATGGTCTATTATCAGTATTGAAAATCCTTTTTTCTTGAGGTCGTTCATTAAACCCATTAACTGAATACTGTCTGTGGTTTTAGTGCAGTCGATCATTGAAGTGAGCGCGGCAAGGTTATCCAGAATTATAATTTTCGATTGTAATTCATTTGCGGCCTCCTCAATCTGGTTAACGACAAAATGAATGTCAGCTTTTACTAATGCGCTTTGTCCATCTTCTGCGAAGGTCATGCGCTTAAAGTTTTCTGGTAAGCCCTCAGGGTAACGCGTGTTAAATTGATAGTCTGATAATTCAGCATCAAACAAAACAACTGGTTGTGGTTGTACTTCATTTTGAAAACCCGGGATCTGTTTGCCTGTGGCAATTGAACAACCTATTTGATTTGCCAGAATTGTTTTGCCGGCTCCATCTTCAGCAAAGAGAAAAGCGTTTTCACCCTGCGCCCATAGTTGGCCGAATAGTTTCTTTGGTCTTTCCATAGATGTTGGTTTTGTTAGCCTGAATAGTTTAAAGCCCTCAGGACGTTCGATTTTATTTTGCGTGTTAGTCTTTGTCTGTGGTTGTGATCGTTCGCCATAGCCCAGGGAATAAAGTTTTCTGGCGGCTTCTGAAAAATCCTTATTGCATTCTAAGTATGTATAGAGCGCACTTGCTGAATATGCCTTTGAAGGTTCTAAGATTGTGGAACTTGTGAAGCAATAAAATGTTTTGCCGTTCCATGTGCCTGAGGTAGTTCCTTTTTTATCCGGTCTACAAAAGTGTTGATTGACTCCAATCGTTCGCAAGTATGTCCATCCATGTGCTTGAAGTAAAGCCGAAACGTCCGCGCGTTCATTATAATCTTGCCACGGGGTTAATCCGTTCGATGTTGTGTATTGCTTTGGAATAATTACAGGCTCGAAATATTCATTCAATGAGCGGCACGCTGTAAATAAATTCTCTCTTTGTTCTGGTGTGATTGTTGGAATGTCTTTAAACGATCCTGCTTTTACTTGATACCCCGGTGTTGGATCAATACAAACATATCCACCAATGCCCCGTGTTTCGATCAATACTTTCTTATCAATTGCCTTTGCTAAAATCTGATTCCCTTCTATTGTGGCACACTTGTAAACAAGATGACAACCGCCTGAAGGTGTTGTTTGAATTAACAAATCTGAATCTGTTATGTCAGGGCTATCTTTAAAAATTGCCTCAGTCAATCGCTGTATTAGTGTCCCTGTGGGATCGTTCTTTATGTCAACGTCAATTACCTCAACGCCTCCACTAACAAAACCACAGACCAAAGCAATTGATCCATTGAAGGAAAGTTCACCAAGTTTTGGTAAACGTGTTTGAAATTCTTTCCACGCTACTGACGGGATTTTATCCTTTACCGGAATAATACTTAGCCCGGCATCCAAATAAGTTTTTACTTGTGTCGCTTCCATCACTTGAAAAGATTTAATTGTTTCCGAGATGGAAATTGATTTTCGTCCGAGGTGTAATAACCAGCGGTAAAGTCAGTGATTTCGCATTTCGCTTTCTTGACAAGCTTTACAATATTCGAGCGTTGTAATCTTGCGATGTATCTGCAAATATTCGCTCTTTCAATGCCTGTCAAATGCGAAAGCATTAACATGGTTAGAGGTTTCCTTTTTAATCCTTCAACTGTAATTTGTAGTTGGGATTTTACTATCTTTGTCATGTCTTCATGTTCGTGGGGATGATGTAATGCTAAATGATTTTTAAGAAGCCTCCGCCAGAGGCTTTTTTATTGTATGGCCGGTTGACTTGCGGACTCTAACCATGATGTTATTTTACTTCTATCAAAAAGCAACTTGCCCGATTTCTTAATAAATGGTATTTGCTTATTGAATGTGTATTGATAGACAGTTGACTTTGAAAGTCCTGTCAAGTCGCAAACCTCTGGAAGAGTTAAATAAGGTTTTATTTTTTCAGGCTTTGGTATAGCTTGAATCTCGGTACGGATAATTGAACGGACGGCCTCTAATAGTTCATCAGTGCCAATCCCATTTAAAATAACTTGTGAATTCATTTGCCTTGCTTTTTAGAATGTGGGAGCAAGGTAAGAGCGCGGTAAGACTGGGAACTATTTGGGAACTGTTCCCTTTTTTTGTTTTCTAATATCTGCTTTCAATTTTTGTAATCCTTGGTCATCAGGAAATTGTTCAAACGCTTTTAGTGCATCAATTAGATTTTTGTTTGACCCTGGATCAATTCGATTGCTTTCTTTTGTCATATCATTATAAGTCTTTCCAATTGATAATGGACTAAAAGTAGAATCGAAGCCATACTCTTTTAAAACTTTTTCCCATTTGATTTTATCATTTTTTCCTGGAGCGTTAAAACCAGTGCTGTGATAAAGAAACGTTGCAAATCCTTTTACTCCAATCTCATTTGGCTGTTTTTTGTTTATAGAATTTTCCATTGAATCCAATGCCCGTAAAAACCGATCCCATCCATACCGCCAACTAATATTTTTGGTAAAGTTTTCATTCGCTTTTATTTGGTCTTTTCTATTCATGGTAAAAAGTGTGCGTATACGATGCGCATGTTCAAATACAACTTCTCTAAGAACTTCAACCGAAAAATTATCTATATCACTCTTTTGAAGTGCTTTTACCTTCATCTTTATTATTGCAGGACTATGTTCGACTAATTCGATAGCAATTTTTTCATGTCTGTTTTTTTCGATGTGTTTATTAATCATGATGCCTTTAATATTGATTGAATTCTTTCGTTAACCTTTTGCTTTTTGGATAGATCGAACCGCTTTAAATATGCCTCGGTCGTTCTTATATCCGAATGCCCTAATAGCTCCCTGATTAATTCAACTGATTCCCCGGTTTGCTTCAATAGGTTTGCATAACTATGTCGTGCGGTGTATGTGGTAATGCGTGGTAAGCCACTTTCCGCACACCATCTTTTTAACCATTTGTTACAGGTCTTTATCGCTTGCCTGATTGTGTCATCCTGCTTTTTGGCATCCATGCCTTTTTCAATGAAATCAAACACGTAGGCGGCTGGTCGCTTGTCTGGGTTGCTAATCTTTAGAATGATTTCTTTGATGGGATCGGAGAGGGGAACTTCCATGCGTTCTTCACCTGATTCAGTATCTTTTGTTTTACGCCTTACATAACGGATTGCATCAAAGCTGACGTCCTGATATTGCAATAGGGCTATGTCTCGCATATTCATTCCCTGACAGTAGAAAGAGAATAGCCAAATTTGTTTTGCCTTCCATTCGGGAGTACCTTCTATAGGTTCGGTTGCTATAAATGCCTGAATATCTTCTAAGGGTAAGGCATCGGCTTTCTTCCCGGCACCCGTCCGAATTTTATACTTGCCCCTGTCATTTTGCTTAGTAGCAAATGGGTAATTTTCTTTTAAGTAGGGGTTTTCATTAGCAGCAACATTGAATATAACTTTTAACGCTCTCATGTACATTGCAATGGTATTCTTCCCGGCCTTCAATGGCTTTTTCCTATTGAGTACATACCGGGGTTTAAGCATGTGTATTTCAAAGTCCTTTAAAAGCTTCGTTGTAATATCTTCGGGGGATAGGTCTTTCCCATTGCGGAACTTATGGAATGCGCTGCGTGCGTTATGGTAAGATTTGTAAGTACCTATTCGGCCTTCACTCAGAAGATCATTTAAGTAAGTGTCAAACATTGCAATGAACCCCTTTTTAGATTCAGCGTGTAGGAACTCTTTTTCGAAACGATCAAATGTGAAACCCTTTATACTTTCGCGTGCTGAAATTGCGGAAGCCTTAACGGTTTCAATAATCCGCTTTTTGTCTTTGAGATTTGTTCTAACATTTTTACTCTCAATGCTTTCCCAATCTGCAAGCTTCACGTAAAGAGGTTTGCCCTCGACCGTAACCGGGTAGAACTTTTGAATCCGGTTAAATGTAACCCTGATTTTAACAGGGTGTTCGCCAGCTTTATTTGCGTGGCTGCGCTTCAATACAGCGTCTATGCTGGCCTGTTTCTTTTCCTGCTTAACCATAATGAAAAAATAATTTGAGTGTCTTAAAAAGGCTGTAAATGGCCTGTCTAAAAAAGTGGCCTACAATTGGCCTACAGAATTGTCTAACAATACAAAACAAGGTAAAAGTGCTAAAACCCATAAATCAGGTAATTATCAACTGTTTACCAAAGATAGGTAAAAGAATAAAACGAAATGAAAAAGAGGGGCAAATTACTTGTAATCAGTAGGTCGCTGGTTCGATCCCGGCAGGGGGCTCTTGATTATCAGGCAGTTACGTTAAATCGGGACTGCCTGATTTTTTTTGGAACAAAATTTTCACAAAATTTTTGCCGGTTTCACCCGTCTTTACTGCCTGCGTTCACGCCTCGAAAGTTTATTCTTTTTCTGAACCGTGAAGTATTCCTGAGCCGTGATTATAGCTAATTTGTTAGGGCTTGTGGTCTCACGAAAATAAGCCTTCGGTCCCCACTTTATGAAGAGGAATTTCCTGGTTCGCTCCCAGTAGTCAGTAGTTTGAATAGGAACCCTTATTTCTACGATAGGAGAGTCAAGTACTATTGCCTCTATGTGATTGAATTCGTCCTGTAGCCTGTACCAGAATGCCTTGATAGAATCATTCTCACATGGCACCTTAACAACAAGTTTCGGGATGCTGTCGGTGTTTATTTTGATTTGGGCGGTAGAGGTACTTATCAGGTTCGAAAGATTCTTATTCAATCCCTCTACCTTTTTTAGGTGCTGAAGGCGCTCGGTGTTTACTAAGTCCTGAACGTTCTTAAGGCTCAGTTGCATCTCTTCAGTCTTTGCTACCTGCTGGTTATACTTATTAATGAATATCTCCGTTTTCTTTTTCTCATTAGCGACAAAGTCAACCGCCTGGTCTCGCTCAGTTTCGGCCTGCTCTTTCAATCCCTTTAACCGGTTAGCCCGGTAGGTCTGTATGCTTAATGCCAGCAGCAGGATTATAAAGACTCCTACCGTGATGGTCGTTTTGTTGATGGGTATTCTTGGTATCATTTTAATGGGGTTACTGAAATATCAATATAGTATTGTGGGTCTTCCTGATAATTTCCATCCTTATCAGTTGACTTGCGGTTTACATTAATCACATACGAATGCCTTCCTCCTGGTAATTCAGAAAACATATAAACATCTTTCCAACTTTCCGGAGAGGCGATGCTCCCGGTTATTGCCTTATGTAGGGCATGGATTAAATCCAGCTCTGGTTTGGGTTCATCTACCCAAGGGATAGCGATCAAATCCAAATCCCTATTCATACTACCATGCACAACCAGATTATAGCCAAACTCTTTTGCTATCTCTTTTAGTTCGAGAAAGTAATAGGCATACAATTGAGGCTTTGCATGTGTTAGCTTCATTTTTCCTGGAATAAAGCGTAAGAGAAGTCGTTCTTATAAATCTCGTAGGATCGTTTAACAATGTTTATCCCAGCAAAGTGTTCTTTGTCATCTTGAACCACCTGGCACGCAGCCGAAAACCCGCCTACATTCTGAATCTCGAAATCCCTCGTAGTATGTAAGTTTAACCCAGTTACGTTATCCCATAGCTTGCCTGAGTAGTCTAATTTGCCGTCAGAATTATTGTCCCGCCACACCTTAAAAGCTCCTGTTCCATTTTGCTGTAAGGCATCATGCTCATTAATATTACCCGCGTTGTGCTTCCCAATCTTCCAGCATTTTGCATAATACCCCGGAACAAGAATCGCTGTTCCGTCTTTACTTCCTAATTTGTCTTTCAGGTAAGTAAGGCCTGGTTTAGTGGTCGCGGCAAATACAAGGCAGTTCTTGTTTTCAAACTGATCGAGATAGGTATAGGTTATCAGGTCGTTGAACTTGTTTACATCAATACTCTTACTCCTGAATCCCGCTATATTCACGTTGTATGGCCCGAAATCGTAGAATAAATACCCATGCTGAGTATACAAATTCTTTACAAAGTCGTAGTCAATTTTGCCTCCAAATGGGTAATTCATGGTGAATTGTAAACTTTTAGTTACATTTGTAGCAACAGCTAAACAACACGCGAAGTGGCTGGCTTCGCAAATGGAATTCCAGAGGGGCAAGTTTCGGGCTTGCCCTTTTTATTTATATCTTCTCTTTTATGTACTGAATGTCTTTCCTGATAAGGGCAACATCCGTTTGGATAGTGTTTATTTTTTCCAGTTCCTTATCCGTATCCCTTTGGTTTATTGCCTGGTTACTTACCTTCTCACTCAGTCGTCCATACCCCCAAGCGAATATGATTAATGAGATTGCACAACTTCCGATTGCTTCGATCATTATTTTAAGTTTAAAAAGTTATCCACGCCAAATCAGCAGCGTTATCAAAATCAAAATATAACCTTGTACCGCTAAACCTGATTATTACAATTGTGCTCTCTGGTAAATCAGGTGCGTTTGTCATGTCTGCACGCTCACTGTTAATCCTCACGTTACCTACGTTTCCGGTTGGTGTCCGTACTGTTATCTCAAAGAAGCCATTTACTTTATGATGCGTAAAGTTGCTCAGGTCAATATAAAACGTGTCCGTACTTGAAGGGTCAACTTTATAGGGGTTATCACCCATTATGGTTTGCCCACTCGCCACCCCGCACATCAAAACCAAAAAAGCAAAAAGTAATTTTTTCATGTTATTGTTTGTTTAATTAAGTCCTAAGTCTGCCTGAATTTTTGCATTAACACATTTCTTTCCGCTCGTTGGGGTTATAAATACAAACCTAAAATCACTGGCAGGTAACGCTGCGTTTGACTCATCTATTTGAACGTATGCTGCACCATTTATTGAAGTTTCTGCGTAAGCAAATCCTGCTGTTCTGTCTAACCTGACTCTGTAACGAACTGTGTTATTAGTAGGTGGATCAACTTGTTTATATCCTGATGAAACTCTAAAAGCAGTTCCTTCCCATGTTGTTATATTTAGATTCCCAGTTTCAAGTGCAATCCACATAAATGTGTTTGCTTTTGTTCTTGAGTCAGATGCGGGTATAATGCCTATGACCGTGTTGTAAGTGCCGTCTCGCGTATCCTGATCCCAATCCCATGTAACATATCCATTTGATGCGGCAGGAATTATTTGTGAACTTCTTGCGTTGCCTGAGCCCGTTGCCGTAATATTATTTCCCGTTGCAGTTGCATTTACAATGTCAACAAATACAACATTTTCTTCAACACCTGCGGCAATGTTATTAGTAATATTAGCAGCGCTAAAAGAAGCTAACGAATTTGCAGAAGCATCTTGAAGATTAGAACCTGATCCGCTATAAGCAATTGTAGGTGCATTTCCATAAGTAAACGGAACTGATACCGTAAAATAATGCCCGGTTGTTTGGCCAGCATTAATCGTTATAGATGAAATTGTTTTTGTTGGCGTTGCAACCGTGAACCCCGCGAACGTTGTAGCTGTTATTACTTCACTGGATGTAAAATAGATTCTATCTTTATTTGCATCGTTAATTACAAATGAAGCAATTGTAGGAGCAACTGTATCACTCGTAGTTGTAAAGTCTACTTTAGTTGCGCTTGCTTGGTATATACCATCAACCGTTACAAACAGTGCATATAGATCATAGGCAGTGCCTTGTGTAAGGCCTGTTATATCGGCACTTGCTGCTGTGCCTGCATCTAAGATTGTACCTGAAACAATTCCAGAGCCTGCAACTATTTCCGAAATAGTAGGAGGGGTTGCATCGTCTGTTACTACTGTCCAATACAGCACTCCTTGCTTGTCGGCTTCAAACGTAATCGTTCCGCCTAACTGCGTTAGGTCAATAACTGCAACCGCATCAGTAAATGTAGCAGCATCAGGATCGCCAGCAGAGGGTGTGATTGTTTTTTTATTGTAACCTGAATAAGCACCCTGCGCAAACCCGGAGGCATTAAGCGGATAACCATCGTAATCTAACTTGCCTGCATAGCTGCTTACGTCCGTTGCACCTGTATAAACAGGGCTTGATAGGCTTGAAATGGTAAGATCATAGTTTGCGTAATCAGTAAACAGTATATCACTTTCACTTCCATGATCGCGAACCAAGTTATTTTGTGTTGTTCCCCTCTCAAGTCCAAGCATCCTTTAAAATAAATGTGTCTGGTTCAAGCGTCTCGCTTGGACCGTTGTTCCCCTTCCCCCTAAACCCGTGGTTCGGTGTGTCACGAATTGAAGAATAGATGTTCTTTGAATGCTGAATAGAAGATGGTAGTCCGAAGGATTCCTTTGGAATA
>CAZNRJ010000103.1:0-11036 GCA_964574945.1 uncultured Ohtaekwangia sp.
GCGCGAAAATTTTGATATCGGGATTGCAGGACCCCTCGCGGGGTTTGTCGTTTCGCTGGGATTTTTGTTTTATGGGTTCACCCATCTGCCACCACCAGAATATATTTTTCAAATCCATCCCGAGTATGAACAATTTGGATTGGACTATGCTAACTATGTTTACCAACCCGGCTTTCTTCCGGAAGGATCATTGAATATTTATCTTGGCAAAAATTTATTGTTTTTGTTTTTTGAAAACTTTGTGGCTGATCCGGCCTTAGTGCCCAACGTTCATGAGCTAATACATTACCCATTTTTATTTGCAGGATTCTTATCGCTTGTTTTTACAAGTATTAACCTGTTGCCAATTGGCCAGTTAGATGGCGGGCATGTGTTGTATGGGTTGGCAGGGTTCAAATGGCATCGCAGAATTGCCACCGTAATTTTTCTTGGATTTTTATTCTATGCCGGCCTCGGCTATGTTCATCCTAAGGACGGGTTAAATGTATTGCTATACGAAATCCCGCTATTTATTGGGTTTCACTACCTCGCCATGCGCGGACTTGCGTTGCCCCAGCGCGATACATGGATGTATGCCATTGGCCTGTTTGTAATCCAATATGGAATTGTTTCCCTTTTTCCACATGCCGTTGGCTATCCCGGCTGGCTGCCATTCGCTTTCATTATTGGTCGGTTTATTGGTATTCAACATCCACCATCGCAAGACGAAACGGCCCTTAGCCGTGGCAGGATTATATTGGGAGTGATTGCCTTGATCATTTTTATTATCTGCTTTACGCCTAATCCACTTGAGGCAGTAGTAGCGGTTGCGGTTGAGCCAAACCAGGTATCAGGATTGTAAATTTTTTACTGCAAAGACGAGGGCGCAATGGAATCACAAAAATAATCCGTTTACCTTGAGTATAAGACTTTGATTATTTTCTTTGCGGCATAACGTCCTTGCAGTGAATGCACTGGCTATCGAACAACAACCTTACTGCTTTTCCACGCGCTATTTTGGTAGGTGCGCAGTAAGAACAATCCTGCAGCGGGAGATTGGATTGAAATTCGCGTTCTATCGGTTTCAGGTTCCAGGCTGATAGCGATTCTTTTGCCGGTAGTATCGAACAGCATGGCTTCTTCTACCAATGTCGAAATATAAAATGTTCCTGAGCTTGGATTCGGATAAACTGTAAAATCCTGCGTGTCTTCAATACCTGTATTGGGTCCGGGCTTGCCGGGTCCAAAAACAGGCCTGATCATCAAACTTCCCCTTAAACTTGTGTTTTGTTCCCAACTTCCGTTGATGTTACTATAGATCATATCTCCCGAATCGGTATTCTTATCAAGACCTACCGCAATGATTGCCGATGATAGCTGTCTCCATCCGATGTAAAATGTTTCTTTAACGCCCTGAGGTTCATCCCCCAGCGGGATGCGCCAAAACTTATTGAGTGCATTGCGCTGAATGGGAATGTTTCCCTGATATAAAATGTCAGAAGGCTTATTTGTTAAGTCTTTTAAAATTTGAAATTGAATAATCTGATTTGATTCATCGCCAAAGCGAGGAAAGTAAATATCAACGGCTACAATGGTATCCGGATCATTGGTTTTCATATCAAACCGATAGGCAATTTGAGCGCCTTGCTGATTGAGCCCTGCGCCATACTCTGCCTCACCATCATCGTAGGCATAGAAATCCGAAAGTATATAACTTGCGCTCAGGCTATCATTTGTCTTAAAGACAATCGGATTGAATACATTAAAATCGTAATCGCCTTCTGTAGGAGTTTTTATTTTATCATCACCCGTATCCAATACAATTTTTAATTTGATATGAATAGAGTCTGCTGTGGCATCAAAAGTGGCTGGGTCGGGGATTGTTTGAAGCGCCACCACACGTTGATCATTAAAGTTGAGCTCGCCCCCGATATTAACATTGACATCCAAAACAGAATTTAAGACCGTTGGCGTTTGTCCCTCTTTCACCATGGAAATTTGTGCGGCTGAACTATAGCTGATGGGTTGCCCGTTGCCTGCGGATTGATCCTGCCTGCGATTGGTAATTGTAATGGAAGGCTTAACGCTATTTGCAGTTGGATCTGAAAAAAAATGTTTGACCGGCATGGCGCTGTAAACAGGGAATAAGGAGGTAAATGGTTTACTGATTGCCCGATCGGGGAAAAGGGGATAGACAGGACTTGTTTGTGGTTTTCCATTGCCAATATAAATGTAGTCCACATGCCAGGTATCATACGGGCCTGAGAGCCGTGCAAAGTTTTGAAAACGAAATTGAAATTTGTCGTGGAAAAATTTAGCCGCTGTTATGGGAATGGTAACCGGAATAAATTTATCCTTCACTAAAGTGCCATCATTTTCAACCGACCAGATAACTTCCCACATTCCCTGGTCATTCTTAAAAGCAAGCGTAAGTATATCCCCCGCATCGGGCGGTTCGCCATTCCCCTGAAACTGGTAAAAGAAAGTGATCGCAATTGCCAATCGTTCTGAGGTACTGGGTAAGTCCATGCGAATGGGTGCCGATATTAATGTATCGGCATAGCCTTTGGCCAGCACATCATTTACATTGTAAGGCTTACCAAATCCATCCAGTCCGTCAAAGGTGGCTACATTCAGTGACGGTGGATCAATACTCATTCCCGAGTTAATCCAAACAGAGCTTCCAAATTGCCATTTGGTGGTATCTGCAATGCCGTTGCGCACGGCAGAAAAATCATCCCAAAAAGGAAGTGTAACCGGATCTATTGACTTTGTGCGTGCCCAACTATTTTTTTTGCCCGGATTTTCTTTTTGAATAGGGACCACAACCAATTGACAATAGCCAACTGAAGTGCAGATTAAAAAAAAGATTGAGAAAACTAACCGCTTCACAAGGTTGGTTTATAGGTTATCGTCATCATCTGTTTCAGATTCTGATTCCTCATCATGCTCTACATATCCTTTCGGGCCGATCCAAAGATCAACAGGATCACCCACGCGAACAGAATCGCCCTTTACCGGATATTGTTTATAAACGTAGGGCTCCATGCCTGTAGTATCCATCCCCAGCGGGATTTGAACATTACCTAAATGGAGGTTCCATCCCATTAATTTAAACTTGGCGGTTTCAAAACTATCGCCAGTTAAATTGCCAATGGTAAAGTCTGCAGGACCATTGCCATCACCAACAACGAGGTCAATTGTGGCGCCTTTGGTAATACGCGTACCCGGTTCAATTTTATTTCCTTCGTATCGCATTTCTTTTACCAGGTTGCGAAAAGGATCGGGTACATAAAGAATGCGGCCGCGCTTCAGCTCAATACTTTTTAACACCACCTCGGCATTGATTAAAGACCGGTCAACCAAGTCAGGAATTGGTAAGGTAGGAGGCAATACCCGGTTAAGGGAAACATAAATGACACGGTTCTCTTTAACTTTTGATCCTGGCTGTGGAAACTGGCGTAGCACCGCGAGGGGTGGAAAATCGCTGGAATACGCTGAATCATTTACGGCAAATCGTAAATCATTTTTGGTGAGAAATTTTTCGAGCTCCTCATACTCCATTCCTTTTAAATCGGGAACTGTAATGGATTCCCCATGATTGGTAACCCCGGGCAAGTAGACATAGAAATAGACGATAGCAATAATTAAAACACTACTCACCGTAAGCGCCAGGCTCATCAGCAAACCACCCACCGAACGTTTCTTAAAAAGTGATCCTACCTTCATGGTTTTAGAAATTTAATGCCGATTGATAATCCCTTGCAACCCGTTTTGATTTTTTATAGCGCGCTTCGGCCAGCCCGGCCAGTTTAGTAATCAGTTCGCTAAAAGAAATGCCGCGTTCTTTCCACATCATCGGGAACATACTGGAATTGGTAAAGCCCGGTATGGTATTGATTTCGTTTACGAATACCTCACCGCGCTTGGTAAGAAACAAATCTACCCGCGAAAAATCTTCACACCCCAAAGCCTGGTATGATTTAATCGAAACGGTTCTTATTTTTTCAGCAAGGGAAGTTTCTATGTTAGCCGGCACGTCAATCGACACAGCTTCGCCATCTACATACTTGGCATCGAACGTATAAAAATCATACTTACTGCTAATAATAATTTCGCCTGGCATGGAAGCATGCACCGGGTCGTTACCAAGAATGGCACATTCAATCTCGCGGCCTTCAATAAATTCTTCGAATAAAACGCAATCGTCAAAATTGAAAGAGTCAGTTACTGCCTTTTCAAAATCGTCTTTTGATTTTACTTTGGAAACACCTACAGAAGAGCCGAGGTTGGCAGCCTTCACCATAAAAGGCAACCCCAATTCTTTTTCAACTTCTTCGAAGGTGAATTGCTTCTTGTCGGAAAAATAGGAGAACAAAAATTTGTTTACCGGTATGCCTGCCTCTTTGAGTAATCGCTTGGCCACTAATTTGCTCATCGACATGGCCGAACCGGCAACTCCTGTTCCAATCATCGGGATGTCCATCGCTTTTAGCAAGCCCTGAATACTTCCGTCTTCACCATCTGTGCCGTGCAACACCGGAAAGACCATGTCCACAGTAAAATTTTCTGATTTGGAAGTGAAAGAAGGTGAAGTAGGATTTAACCGAAGGGAAAGTTCTTCCCCCTTTTCAATTTCCTTTGTGATTGCATTGGTTTTATACCAAACACCCGCCAGCGAGATGCCGATAGGAATGGGTTCAAAAAGATTCTTGTCAATATATTGAAAAATATTCCGGGCCGAGTTGATCGAAACGCCATGTTCCACGGATCGGCCCCCGTATAAGATTGCAATTCTTTTTTTACTCATTCGTTAATATTCAAGACCTTGATTCAAAAAATTCCAGGCAACGCAAAGATAGCTAATCGAATAAATCTACCACACGGATTGCCATTTCAACTTTACCATCCAAAATCGTCCTTTACATCGCTAAGGCGATCATTCGTACCCCGACTTCTAAAATCGTAATTAGTCAATCATTTTCCTGATAAAAATACTTTGGTGGCTCCTGCACTGTCCTTCAAAAGTACCTGCACAATGTAAATGCCTGAACCCTGAATGCCGAGGTCAAAAGAGTAGGTTTGATTTAACGTTTCAGGTAGCACGTTGTCCAATATAACCTGACCTTGAATAGTATATATTTTAAGATAGGCCGTTTGTTTTTCGTTGAGATTGAAAGTCAGTTTCAATTCGTCCCCACCGCCATAAACTGAATAGGATTCATTTATTGAAACAGGAAAGGGGTCATCGTCAATAAAGTATTCAATGTTATCGACATACAAATTATTGCCGTTGTCGTTTGTGGCAACAAATGCAAAACGCAGTTGATCTTTGCCAGCGAGTGAACTTAAGTTTATGAACTCCCTTCGCCAGTCTTCAGCACTTGCCGGTGTCCAGAATTGATTAGTTGTTACAGTGGACAATGAAGAGCCCGACTGATCATACAGAACGTTGGGATACGTTTGTCCGCAATCTTCAGAATAAATAATCCTTAATTTTTCGTTGCCCTGCGACTGACCCGCATAGCTTACATCAAAAAACAAACTTGCTTTTGAAGTTTTAGAAAAGTCAAGAACAGGACTTACCAACCACGACTCTTCTCCTTTGTTGGGATTATTGAATGCGATGTAACCCGGTGAATTTTCTTTGTTTGTTGCAACTGAGATCCACTCGGCTTGATGGTTTTGACTGACGACAGACCACTTGGCAGAAAAATTTCCATTAAAGTTTTCCCGTAAGGGAATTACATCAGAGTAATCGTTTACAATCCTCTTTACCGAAAGTGTATTATTAAGGGAGTTTGCATCGGGCAATCCGTTGGGATTACTTATCGTGTATTCGATTGTATTATTTCCGGCAAGTAGTAGGGTAGGATTTAAGGTGAATACTTTTTCTTCACCCGCCCCGAAGGAGACATTGTTTAAAGATTGCGCTGCTTGTGCCTGATTATTTATAGTTGCCTGAATAGTAAAGGAAGTTATTGCCACACTGCCTAAATTTTTTAAACGTACCTGGGGTGAGGGGCTTGCTACACACGTTACCGGTCCCGGGCTTTCAACGGATAAAATTGCAAGATCAATTAATTGGTCTGTTGAAACCACCACATTATCTAAATAGACGTTGTTCCCCCAGCCATTAACTACTTCAAAAGCAATTTGAATTTTATTGCCAATAAACGCATTTAAAGAAAGCGAAGTTGTTTCCCATTGCGATGTAGTTGGAATGAAATTGCTTGTGGTTTGCGGAGCGGTTGCCAATGCACTCCCAGCCAAATTAAAAATTTCAGTAGACAGTGTATTGAAATCACAAACCGTTGTCACTAACACGCGAAGTCGTTCTTGATTATTAGAACTATAGATAGCATGTGCCCGGTCGAACTTAAGAAATGCAACGGGTGCTGCAGTCAGGTCGATAATGGGAGTGATCAGTTGATCAATCGCCCCTTCATTTTCATAGTTATAACAATTTACATACATCGTGTTGCCATGGCCTGCTGTGCTGATTAACTCCCAGGCTATGTTGTTGTCTGGGTTATAACGGCTCCAGGCGGATGGAATCGAATTGAAGGCTTCACTTATTGGTAAGCTGGCGGTTGGCGGCACAGAAGAACTCACGGAAAGTTTATTATTAGTGGCGCGTTGATCCGTTGCATTGTTTACCAGCAGAACTTCAAACTCATACGTTGCCGAGCCTGATGCCTGAAGAATGGGTGAGAAAGCAACCATTGTAATTCCTTCGAACGGTAAATTCAATACAAAATCTTTTGTCTCGGCAATCGTTCCATTTTTCTTCACTTGTATGCGTGCCGATGTTAAAGTGGTTGTGCCAAGGTTTTGTATTTCAATGGTGGGTATAATAGAACCGCCACACGAAGTGCTGCCGGGTGATGCTATTTCGCGTATTGCAAGATCTAACGAAAGTGTGGGCGGAGCTTCATCACCAATCGAGTTGAGTAAACTAAACCTGCGCGGACTATTTTCCAGTACAACAATCATGCGTGCATTTTGTCCCTGGCTAAACAGGTTCATACATGCATCATCGGTGTAGTCCATATAATTCATATACATGTCGCTTGAGCTACAAGAGGTACGAACACCTGAAGGGCATTGCCCTGAATAATTTCCTCCCTGGTTTGGAGTATCATCTACATAATCTGTTCCGCTGCACGAACTTCCGTCATCACCCCAAATGTGTCGTAATCCAAAAAAGTGGCCGGTTTCGTGAGTAGCTGTTCGTCCGCGGTTGTACCTTGTTTCGAGTGCAAAAGTCCCGAGCCCTTCGAAGTTAGAGCCAAATGCATTGTAGTGAACGATTACTCCGTCAGTCAATCGATCATCTGGCGAGCTTTCGAGGCCAGGTAAATTGGATACAGGGGATTGTGCATACCCGAGATAGGAAGGAATATTCAGAACCCAGATGTTATAGTAATTTTCAGCCGGCCAATAGCTTAATGCCTTAAAGGTTGCATTATCATTAATTGTCCAAACAGATTTTGTTCCCTGAACGCGCTGGATACCGTTAGTGGCAGCGCCAAAGGGATCTTGCTTTGCCAGCACAAATTCAATATCTAAATTTCCGGCCACGGGAATAAATTCTGCCGGTGTATTAGCTGCATCACTGTTCATTCGCTGAAAGTCTTTATTCATCACATTAATTTGTGATTGAATTTGAGCATCAGAAATATTAATCCCGGTACCGACAGGCTCTCCATTATGAATGACATGTACAACAACCGGAATAACGTATGTAGCCGCTTGAGTGCGCTGCGAACGTTGCGCATCCGGGCGCGGTTGAATTAATTTTTGCTGCACCCAGTTTTCAAACTGCTGGCTTTTTTCAAGGTTGGGATTTTTCTGCTGACGCAACTCTTCATATTGAACAGTTCCGCATCGGTCCTGGGCGTGAATGTTACTAAGGGCGCTGATGAGAAGGGCAGAAATAAAAACAATCTGTAATCTCATAGTAGTAAAGCGCCTGCCAGAAAATAGGAAGATGATTTAAGGTTAATTATAAAACCGGAGGGGTAGTAACCTTATGCAGTTGTCAGGTTTACCACTTCAATAGTTACAATTTCCGGCACTGCCCGTTTTATCGCCTCTTCAACCCCGGCCTTGAAGGTCATGGTTGACATTGGGCAATTGCCACAGGCACCAACGAATTCCAGCCTGAGAATATTATCTTCATTGACCTCAATCACGCGCACATTTCCACCATCGGCCATTAAATAGGGTCTTATACTATCAAGGGCAGATTCTACGCGGTGAATTATTTCTTCTTTTTTCATGTGCTAATTTTTATTTCAAGTGGCAGCATCACGCATGCAACTCAACTCGTTTAGTCGATTCAAAGTTAACATTTCTTATAGCAACCTGGCGCGCCAGGTTTTCAGCAAGTTCGGTAAAGGCTTTGGCGGTTGTTCCATCTTTTAAAACTGCGGGTAATCCACTGTCACCGCTTTCGCGGATACTTTGCACTAAAGGAATCTGCCCAAGCAATGGAACATCAAATTTCTCTGCAAGGTTCTGTCCGCCCCCTTTCCCGAAGAGATAATATTTATTGTTTGGCAATTCTTCAGGGGTAAAGTAGGCCATATTCTCAACAACTCCCAGGACAGGCACATTGATTGACGGTTGGCGGAACATGGCTAATCCTTTGGTTGCATCGGCCAAAGCCACTTTTTGCGGAGTGGTTACTATGATGGCACCGGTTACGGGCACTGTTTGCACAAGCGTTAGATGTATATCGCTTGTTCCCGGAGGTAAATCAATGAATAAGTAATCAAGATCGCCCCATTGTGCATCGGTAATAAATTGCTTTAATGCCGAAGAAGCCATAGGGCCACGCCATACGATGGCACTATCGGCCGGTGTCAGGAACCCAATGGAGAGAAGCTTTACGCCATACTGCTCAAGCGGAATAATGAAATTTTTTCCATCCTTCACTTTTACTTCGGGTTGTTCGCGCTCGCAATTAAACATAACCGGAATGGAAGGGCCGAAGATATCAGCATCGATAATCCCAACTTTTGCACCTGCCTTAGCCAGGGCAACAGCCAGGTTGCTCGTAATGGTTGATTTTCCAACTCCGCCTTTGCCTGAAGCGACTGCAATAATATTTTTTACACCGGGTAAGATGGGGGTATTCTCCCGGATGCTGGTAACAGACGAAGTCATCTTAATCTCCAACTCATCGTCTCCAATTACCTTTCGTACTGCATCTTCGCAGTCGTTCTTTATTTTTTCCTTTAGCGGGCATGCCGGTGTAGTGAGAACAACCGTAAAACTTACTTTTTTGTCACTTATCCGGATATCCCTGATCATATTCAGTGAAACCAGGTCCCTTTTTAGGTCCGGATCCTGAACTGTGCCAAGTGCTGTTAAGATATCCTCCTGGGAATAATTCATGTGTAAATCTTTCATTTCTAAGGTCACATTGAATCTCCAAACTTATTCATCAATCTTATTTGAGATGGATGGAATGGAGATTTCATAGCTGCAAAACAGCGAAATTATCTGTTTAGTTGGGCCATTTAAAGGTTTTTTCTTGCCAATTAATGTGAATATTGTAGGTCTATATGATCAGTAGATTATTAATATATTTGCAACCATGCTATTCGACTCCTGGATATCGAACCGAATTAACCGCGAAAACGAAGCGGGTCGTCTTGTAAGAGCCAGAAAATGGAAATTCGTGAGCGATCACCCATAAAAAAGATAATGTGAAGACATGAACCGACTTGAACATGTAAGTTCCTCTTTAGCTACGTTGGATGCCGTTCAGGGTCTTACCTGGGTGGCTAAAAACTTTGCTCATCCAAAATTTGCTACATCATTGGGTGAGGAAGATCAGGCACTTACTCGATTGATTGCAACCAATAAATTACCAATCCAACTTTTTACATTAGATACAGGTCGCCTTTTTCAAGAGACCTATGAGTTACTGGAACTCACTCAATCAAATTTTAAGATTTCCATCGATGTGTTTTTTCCGGCCCAGGATGAAGTGGAAAAATATGTGAACGAAAAGGGAATCAATGGTTTTTATCACTCTGTTGAAAACAGAAAAGATTGTTGCTCCATTCGAAAAGTAAATCCGCTTAAGCGCGCCCTTGCCCATGCTGATATTTGGATCACGGGCCTGCGTAAGTCGCAATCGGCAAACAGGCAGCTGATGCAAAAGGTTGAATGGAACGAAGACATGAACGTGATCAAATACAACCCGCTGTTCGATTGGTCGGATGAAGATTTGAGTAACTATATCAAACAACACAACGTGCCTGTTAATCCATTACATAAAAAAGGATTTTTAAGCATTGGGTGCGCACCTTGCACACGGGCTGTTGCCCCCCATGAAGATGCACGCGCGGGTCGTTGGTGGTGGGAGGGAAGTTCAAAAGAATGTGGACTTCACACAACTAAAATTGTTCATACTTGATTGAAAATGATGAAGGAGTATTTAAGGGAGTTTCCGAGAGAGTTAGAAGACGAAGCAATTTATATTATTCGCGAAGCGGCCAGTCAATTTGAGCGGCCCGCTATTTTATTTTCCGGGGGTAAGGATTCCATTACATTGGTTCGCCTGGCGCAGAAGGCTTTTTATCCGGGCAAAGTTCCCTTTCCGTTAGTTCATATCGACACAGGCCATAATTTTATTGAAACTATAGAATTTCGCGATTGGCTTGTGAAGCAAACCGGTATGGAGCTGGTTGTGGGGCATGTGCAGGAAGATATCAACGCGAAACGTGCAACAGAAGAAACCGGAAAATTTGCAAGTCGCAATACACTTCAAACAACAACCCTGCTGCGCACTATTGAAGAACTTAAACTTGATGCTTGCCTGGGTGGCGCAAGAAGGGATGAAGAAAAGGCCCGCGCGAAGGAACGTATCTTTTCGGTGCGTGATGATTTCGGCCAGTGGGATGCAAAGAACCAGCGCCCCGAATTATTTGATTACTTGAATGGCCGCATTAAGCCCGGTGAAAATGTTCGTGTTTTCCCTATCTCAAACTGGACGGAGTTGGATGTTTGGAATTACATCCGCGAAGAGAAGTTGGAAA
>CAZNRJ010000104.1:0-3010 GCA_964574945.1 uncultured Ohtaekwangia sp.
TCCTGTAAAGTGAATACCTGCAAAATCGCGGTGATTAAAAATCACATCGCCTGCATTGGGCCCGCTTACATACACCAGATTGATAACGCCATCGGGTAAGCCCGCTTCTTTCAGCACCTGCATAATTACATTCGCGGCATAAATTTGTGTGTTGGCAGGTTTCCAAACTACCGTGTTGCCCATCATGGCCGCACTGGTTGGCAAGTTGCCGGCAATGGCTGTAAAGTTGAACGGGGTTAATGCAAACACAAATCCTTCCAACGGTCGGTACTCAAGCCGGTTCCAAACACCGGGTGATGAATTAGGTTGCTCACTGTAAATCTCACCCATGAAGTGAACATTGAAACGCAGAAAGTCAATCAACTCGCAGGCTGAATCAATTTCTGCCTGAAAAACATTTTTTGATTGCCCCAGCATGGTGGCAGCATTTATTTTGCTTCGGTAAGGACCGGCCAGCAAGTCGGCAGCTTTCAAAAAGATACTCGCCCTGTTTTCCCAACTCAGGTTGGCCCACAATTCTTTAGCGGCCAACGCTGCATTGATAGCTTGCTCCACATGACTTTTATCGCCTTCATAGTAATGGGCAAGAATATGCTTGTGATCGTGAGGGGGTGAAAGTGTTTTTTTATTTTCTGAGCGAACTTCTTCGGCACCAATGTACATGGGGATATCCAACACGGTTGCCCGGGCTTCTGCTAATGCTTTTTTTATCGCTGCCCGTTCTTTACTTCCGGGTGCGTAGGATAAAACAGGTTCGTTAACAGGGGTTGGAATTTTGAAGAAGCCGGTTGACATAGTGTTGAAGATTAATTTTAAATGAAAAGTGAATTATTATTACTATTCAAGAAGTTGATCAAAAAGTCTTTCTGTCATCGCGGCCCTGCCTGCGCGTAGCCGCTTCGGCAAAGGCAGGCTTTGAGCCGCGATCTCACCTTAGATGCACCCGAAATAGATTCCGGGTCAGGCCCGGAATGACATCCTGGATTTGTTAGACTTTTGATCAACTTCAAGACACAAAAATATTTTTAAAGTTGTCAAGCTACAAAATTACTTTATTAAGCTGTGGTTTTAAAGAATATCCAGCAACTCTTTCAAGTCATGAATTTCGTATTCAGTTTTTTCCTGGTGGGCGATTTTGTTTGGATTATAATATACCGTATCCAGCGAAGCATTGCGCGCCCCGCCAATATCGGTTAGCAGATTATCGCCAATCATCAGGGTATCGTGCGGATTAAAACCACTTTCCGCTAACGCAAAATCAAAAATTTCCTTCGAAGGTTTTTTATGACCGGCCCTCGCTGAGGTGACAACACTTTTAAAATACGAAGTGATGCCGGAGGATTCCATTTTTACAGACTGAATTTCGTCAAACCCATTGGTAACAATCACCATGGGATATTTTGGATGCAGGTAATCTAAAATCTCTTTAGCATTTGGCATCAACGCACCTTTCTTTGGCGATTGATCGATATACTCATTCGAAAAATTCAGGGAGAACTCGTAATTATCGATTCCAAATTCGAGCAAAATTTTATGAAACCGGTCGTTGCGAATCACATCGCGGTGGATTTGCCCCAGGTCATATTGAGTCCACAGGTTGGTATTTACAGAAACGAATGTTTTCATGAAATCCGAAAAGGAAGAAACTCCCAACGCATCCAGTTTATGATGAACAAAAAGTTCTTGCAGTGTTTCGGTTGAATTTGTTTCGTAGTCCCAGAGTGTGTGATCGAGGTCAAAGAGTATGTGGCGATATGACTTCTTCATGCGTGCTGATTGGTAGGCTTAATCTTTAGTTTGTTGAGCGACAATTCGCGGTTGTTGTACATGGTTTGAAAAACCTGCTGGTCTTTTTGAAGTATCGCATCGCGGCTGAGAAATTGAAATATCTGGCGTGTGATATCGAACACTTCATCTTTGAGTTGATAAAAAACCCATTGATTTATTTTACGGGAGGTGAGGATGCCGGAATTTTTCAGATACAACAGATGACGGGAAGTTTTGGTTTGGGTAAATTCCAGGATATGTTCCAGGTCGCTGATGCACATTTCACCGTTGGTCAAAATCAGGTTTAATATCCGCAGGCGGGATGTATCCGAGCACGCCAAAAAAATTTGCGCCCCTAAATCAATATTAAAATGTTTTAATCGCATAAAACAAGCTCTCCATCGTGACTTTCGTGCTGCCGCGAAGATAACAAAAACCATTGGTGGAGGAAGCAGGCAGGCATTAGGGTAAAATCACTTGAATCTCTATCTTTGAAAACTTAACCGTTTGAAGTTGTGAGATTAATTGGCTTTGTTCTGTGTGTTTTGGTTGCTTTTGCAGGTTCGGTTTCAACCGGGCAGGCGCAAAGTACGCGAAGGATTATTCAGCTTTCGGGTTTTGTGAGCGACAGTGTAAATGTGCTGCCGGGTGTTCACGTGTATGTGCCCAAAGCAGGCCGGGGAACAAGTACCAGTCCGGCCGGTTTTTTTTCAATGCCGGTGCTGGAAGGGGATAGTGTTGTAATCAGTTCGATCGGGTATAACCGCCAGCACTATATTGTACCTAAGGGTGCCAATGATAATTTAACCATCATTGTTGAGATGGTTTCGGATGTAACGTACCTGAGTGAAGTGCAGATTATGCCATTTCCCACCGAAGAAGTTTTCAAAGAGGCGGTGCTGGCGCTCAACATTCCGTTTGACAATGGGATCGATCAAAAAAACCTGAATGCCGAATTGATGGCCTTAATGTTGAAGACAACGCCTATGGATGGCGCAGGCAATTATCGATACTACATGGATCAATGGTCGACATCGGCAGCCGATAAATTTCAGCCGCGCACCAACCCATTCTTAAATCCGTTTAATTGGGCACGATTTGTTCGCGATTTGAAACAGAATAAAAAGTAGATTCTAAAAATTTATTTATTATTGCACCCTCGAAATAATTTGAGATAATAAATAATTCGAGATGTAAGAAATTTCGAGATGTAGCGACTTCCTACATTACTTCGGAAGTCAGG
>CAZNRJ010000104.1:3110-10957 GCA_964574945.1 uncultured Ohtaekwangia sp.
CAGCCCGGTTTACCGGGCGAAGCTTATAAAAGGTTCAGGTACAATCTTTTAAGGTTGCTGAACAAAGAGTTAGGGAATTTATTATCGAGATGTAGCGACTTCCTACGTTACTTCGGAAGTCAGGCAGCCCGGTTTACCGGGCGAAGCTTATAAAAGGTTCAGGTACAATCTTTTAAGGTCGCTGAACAAAGAGTTAGGGAATTTATTATCGAGATGTAGCGCAGCCCGGTTAGCGCATCACGTTAGGGACGTGGAGGCCGGAGGTTCGAATCCTCTCATCTCGACAGAAGCTGCTTCGGCAGCTTTTTCTTTTAATGGAATTTACTGTTTATATATTATATAACCATTTAGTGTCGCGATTTTATTGTGGACAAACTGATAACTATTCAAAACGAATAGTTAGTCACAACTCCGTTATCGTAAGATCAACTAAATCTGGTGTTCCTTGGATTAAAGTTTGGACTGTTAATGTTGCTTCTCGAAGCGAAGCATTGATGTTGGAAAGGAAAATTAAGAAGCGAGGCATCAAGAGGTATATAATTGACCTCGGTTTTGATTATGAAAAAATTATTATGAGCGAGATGCAGCCGTCCCGCCTCAGCGGATTAGCGCATCACGTTAGGGACGTGGGGCCGTCCCGCTCAGAGCGGGAGAATCCTCTCATCTCGACAGAAGCTGCCTCGGCAGCTTTTTCTTTTATATGGAATTCGTTGTCTACATATAGTGTAGTCATCAGATGTCACGATTTTATTGCGGACAAACAGATGATTTTTCAAAACGTTTGGTGAGATAACTCGAAGGTTGTAAAAACAACCAATTAAACCGGAATAATTTGGTGAGCATTGATGCTGGAGCGGAAAATCCATTAATATTTTTTCTCTAACCTTTCAATTCCATAGACAAACCTAAAATACCATTTCTCTACAATCTCCTGCGAACCAATTGCAATGGCGGCAATAACACCAATAACGAAGATGGCTACACTTTGTACGTTAATACTTATCAGGGTCATTATTTGTATCATGCGTATGATTTCCAGATAATAGATCCAACGTTGCTGCTCCATAAGCGCACCACAGTTAATAAGTGTTAGCAGGATAAAAGTTGAACCAAGAAGGGCCTCTGTAAAAGAAAGTTGGTTAAACAAGATTGTAAACAGGAGCAAACTAAATACAGATACAATCAATTGCACATTAACATAAGCACGCAACCGATATTTAGAATTAGGTTTCCTTCTTTTAGGCAGCAGTTTTGCCTCAAGTTCACCACGTATATTTTGGTCAATTTCTTCAGGCCTGCCGAAAATGATTCTCATTGATTTCCAAAAACTTCCGCTTCTTTTACAAGCTTCCCAAAGTTCAGCGTAATAGTGGAAATGCTGCCATAGAAAGCTGTAACTCTTTAAGGGATGCGTAAGGCCATAAACCGGTTTTTCTTCTTCTTTCTGAAAAGTACCGAAGAGCTTATCCCAAAAGATAAAAATATCACCATAGTTTTTGTTAAGATATTTTTCGTTCGAGGCATGGTGAACACCATGATGGGTTGGGGTAACAAGAATATGCTCTACCCATCCCAGGTTGCCGATTATTTGGGTATGCGTAAAGAACGAATAGGTGCCATGAACTACAAGAATAGCAATGACCATTGCCGGATGAAATCCCGCCAAGGGAAGTATACACCAGAATATGTTTCGTATAATAGCTTGCAGGGTTGTAATCCTGGCCGAAACAGTATAGTTAAATTCTTCACTCTGGTGATGTACAATATGAGATCCCCAGAACAAGTTAATTTCATGGCCTAACCGATGGTACCAGTACCATACAAAATCGGTAGCCAATAAAAGTAAGATCCATACAATCCAATGGTTTGGAATGTGAAATACTGCAAAGTTGTGGTAGAGATAATAATAGAATCCGTAAAAGCTTCCTGTAATAAAGAGATTCAATAATCTCTCGGCCAGGCCAACAGATATATTGGCAACCGAAGATTCATAGGTAAACAAGTTTTCCTTACCCGACTTTTTGGCGATCCAATATTCCAGCCCCAGAAACGTAAAGAATGCAGGAATAATAAAGGCGACTGAATTCATAGTTCATTCATTCTTGATCAAAAGTAAGGATTTCAAAAATATTAGTCTATTAATTCTATAGATTTAATTGTATAATTGATTTTTAATTTTATCTTTACGCCATATTTATAAAGAAAGGGGGAGAGAACAGGCTTGCCGATCCCTTAGCAACTCTCAATAGCAATATTGATCAGTGCTACAACCTGCCCAAAAAATATAGGGGACTATAAATGATATCTTATGATGACGACTATTCTAAAAGCGATCGATCAATTTTTTTATGTGCTTGTGGCGTTAAGGCGAAAGCATTTTTATGTGACTTGCCTTATGTATGCCAGGTGCTATTGTTGTTAGCACCTCAATCCCTTTTACAAACCTTTAATTTCCTAAAATCAGATAGCTATGAGGATAGTTACATTACTCGCATTATTCGTAGTGAATTTTTCAGGATTGCTTGCACAGGCAGATTCGGCCCGTTGGTACTTTACATTATCCAATGGAGAGCCCAGGCTGAAGGAGGATAATCAATTGATAATCGCAGTTGATCTTCCTGAGGAGTGGGGAATGTATTCTTCTGACTTTCAATCAAACACGATCGGACCCACGCCTACCATATTTCTCATAGAGAAACCCATTGAATATGTAGCATTGGATGCCATGCATCCCATAAAACCCATTCAGGTTAATGAACCTTCATTTGACTTGAAGTACTCATACTTCACTTCTAATGCTGAGTTTCGGCAGTGCATTCAATTGGTAAATAACCAAACAAAAATCAAGGGTGTCATCAAGGGACAATTTTTCCACCTGAGAACAGGAAAGACGGTGGATTTCGAAAAAAATTTCAACCTGACTATAAACATAGAATCAACCAACTAAAAAATATATAATTATGAGTTTAACAAAACGACCCATTGGAATAATTTACGAACATCAGGGATGGTTCAAACCCCTGTTTAATGAATTAGAGAAAAGAAAGATTCCGTTCGTACGAATTCATGCAGGCAGTCATCAGTATAATCCGGCCGAGCGGGAAGTACCCTATAGCTTATTGGTGAACAGGGTTAGTTCATCTGCGTATCTGCGGGGTAATTCGCAAGGTATTTTTCATTCGGCCAATTACCTGGCGCATGTTGAACGTTTGGGTATTCCTGTAATAAATGGAACTTCAGCCCAGGAGATTGAAAACTCTAAAGCGAAGCAACTGGAATTACTGGCTTCTCTTGGTGTGAGGTTTCCCAGAACCAGGATAATTAACCATACCGATCAGCTTATTGCTGCTGCGCATTCACTTCGCTTTCCTATTGTTATCAAAACCAATCTTATTGGCAGCATGCAAAGCATCCACCGCTTTAACACGCTGGCAAGTCTGCAAAAAGCCATTAACCTCAGGCAGATAAACCTGGGGAGTGACCATACTGCGCTTATACAAGAATTCATACCTGCCAGGGGTGGGCATATCATTCGGATTGAAACAATTAATTACAAATTTCTATATGCTGTAAAAGTATATACGAAGACTGAAAGCTATAACCTACGCCCGGCTGAACTTTGCACTGAGCAAACTCCAAGCTGGATAAGTTCCCCGAAAAATCAAATCAGGGTGGAAGCCTTTTCGCCACCACGCCATGTGATTGAAGATGTAGAACGAATTGTAAAAAATGCACGGCTTGATGCGGGGGCTGTTGAATATGTAGTGAGCGAGCATGATGGAGAAATATATTACTGTAACCTGATTGGCCTATCCAACTTCATAGATGACCCTGTAAATGTAATTGGGTTTGATCCGTATGAAGATTTTGTGGACTACATCGAAGACCGGCTAAAACCCAGCTACGAAATTGAACCCGTCTTGATGCTCTAATGGAAATTACAAAACATGAAACAATGTCCACACCAGTGTTAAGTTAATTGTGAATTGTTAACAGTTAATCGTTGAGTTGCCCTGAATGGCCAATACTTTTTTATAGAAATCAAGCGCTATTTCATTGTTAACTTATCACGAGTATTTATGTGACTAAAATGATAATGGAATTTAAATTGAGAGATCGTGAAACCATCTAATCCACCATTATACAATCAAAGTTATCTTAGTGTAGGGGATGGCCCTGTTGTAATTTTATTACACGGCTTGTTCGGCAACATAGCTATGTGGAGGTCTTTGGTGGATGAACTTAGAACAAACCATCGCGTTGTAGTTCCCCGTCTGCCCATTTTTGATCTCCCGGTACAACACACAAACGTGAAATACTTAGCCAAAGTCCTGCACGAGTTTATTGAGTGGAATCAACTGGCCGATGTAACCCTTGTTGGCCATGCCATTGGCGGGCAAATTGCTTTGTTATATGCTGCCCAGCATCCTTCCAATGTTAACCGGATTGTGCTAACGGCAAGCTCCGGTTTGTTTGAGAATTCCCCGTTCATCGATGGTAGCTCGTCTGGCTTTATGGATTTGGATTTTGTTCAGGAAAGGGTTCAGGCTGCATTCTATAAACCGGACAACGCACCAAAGGAGTTGGTGAATGAAGTATTCAGTGCAATCAGGAATATTCCCAAGCGACTTACCTTAGGCACACTTTCACAATCATCAAAGCAAAGTAATGTGGCCTCGCTGTTAAACAAGTTAGACCATTCGGTTCTTCTGATCTGGGGGCTTGATGATAAGATTACACCGCCTGAGGTGGCCCTGCACTTTCATGACTTTCTTCCAAATTCGGAAATAAAGTTTATTGAAAATTGTGGACATGTTCCCACGATAGAACAGTCACAAGTATTTAATGGGTACCTGGTTGATTTCCTCAACAAGTGAGGTTATGGATTACTATAAATGTTGGGATATAGCTTTATCACTGTATCACTGGTTGTGATAGCCAGTGTTGTGTTGTAAGGGTTAGTTTTACAGGGTAACATTCGGAAGAATGAGTAGATGTTCTCTACTCATTCTTTAATGCATCAAACTTTGTGACTTTCTGATCTCCTCTGAATTGCAAGGTAAAATCATATCGTATGAGTTACCTGCGTAAACTAAGCCCGGCCGAAGTCAGCACGAGCTCCATGGCTGATATTGCCTTCTTGTTGCTAACTTTTTTTCTAATGACAACGGTTATTAATAATCACAAGGGCCTTGTGATGCTTTTGCCAAAATGGTCACCAGAACAGGTTTTTGAGAAAATCAATGATCGAAATTTATTCACAGTCCATATCAATGCTGAAAATAATTTTCTGATTGAGGGCATTCGAAGGGAAAACGTACAGGGTTTGCGCCAAGAGCTTAAAGAGTTTATTCTCAACAACGGAAAAGTAAGTATGCTTTCTGAAAATCCTGCCAAAGCAGTTATTTCTCTGAAAACAGACCGGAATACAAGCCATAAAGCATTCGTAGCTGCGTTGGATGAAATTCAAGGAGCTTATTTTGAAATTTATGCTGCACGTGCAGGCATCACACCTAAACAATTTCGGGAGTTGGATTTGAACAATAAGGAAAACAGAAAAGTGTATGACAAGGCGCGTGAAGGAATTCCTATGAATATTTCAGTTGCCGAGCCTTCTGAAATTTCTGTCACCAACTAATCTTCACTCTTCTTCGGAAAATCAAAGTGAATCATTTGTCCGCAGCCAAAATGAATATCTTTCCAATGTTCAATATTCAACGCAGCATGCACAACGCCACAAGTGGGAATGTTCATAATAGTTTCATTCAATAAAGAGTTTGCAAATTCCGTAAGGCCGGGATTATGTCCAAAAATCATCACTACTTCTTCTTTATCGAGTGGCAAATCTTTTAACTCTTTCATCACCTTCAAAATCTGATCTTCATAAGCATGATACAGCCGTTTATCGGTTTTTATTTTTTCTTGTGGGAAGCCAAGAATAGTTGCAATTTCTTTGCACGTGGTTAAAGCGCGTTCTGCCGGACTGCTCAGCATAATATCAGGTGTAACCTTTCTTTCTTTTAAACGCTTGCCCATACGAGGGGCATCTTTTTTACCCCGGTTATTTAAAGGTCGGTCAAAGTCACTCAACTCGGGGTCATCCCAACTTGACTTGGCATGCCGGATAAGATATAAGGTCTTCATAGTTGGATTTTAAATAAAATTAATCAAAGCTACCCGTATCTTTGTCACTTTATGGGAAAACGACCTCTGCAGAAGCGGATTAAGTACTCGGCACTTTATTACTTTATCCGTTTTCTGATTTTTTTTTCTAACCTGCTGCCACGCAAACTATGGCTGAGTTTCTGTGGCTTGCTTGGTAAAATTGCTTATGCCGTTTCGCCAAAGCCGCGCGAACGCACCATCTACCATTTAGGCCTTGCTTTTAGTAGTGAAAAATCTACCAAAGAAATTATTGCGCTGAGCAAGCAGGTTTTTGTGATGTTGGGTAAGAATGGCGGAGATATTCTTCGATCGCTGCGGGTAAAAAAATTAGAAGACCTTAATAAGTTTTTAGTGACGCATGGGCTTGAGAATTATGAGAAAGCTTTCGCGAAAGGAAAAGGAGTAATGTTTCTGACCTCGCATTTAGGTGCATTCGATTTACAAGTCACAAACATGGCTTTGCGCGGATTGAACCCGAACATCGTGGGCACAGCACTAAAGGATGAACGGCTGAATGAATTATTATGGCAGTATCGAAATGCGTATGGGGCTATTGCCATTGAGCGCGGGAAAGAAAGCGTGCGACTCTTCAAAGCGTTGAAGTCGGGCGGATCCATTGCCATCCTGATCGATCAGGATACAAAAGTGAAAAGCAGGTTTGTAGATTTTTTTGGAATGAAAGCCTCTACACCAATAGGGGCAACCATCCTGGCGTTGAGAACGAGAGCAGCGGTTGTACCTACTTATATTTTTTTAGACAAGAATGGGAAGCAACAGATGCACATTCTTCCTGAGATTCCATTAGTGATTACCGGTGATGAAGAAACCGATTTGGTCGTGAACACGCAAAACTTTACAAACTTTACAGAACAAATTGTGCGCGAGCATCCTGAACAATGGGTGTGGATGCACGAACGCTGGAAGACAAGGCCGGGGGAAGAGATAGTTTAATCAGAACCTATCTCAAAAATACAACCCGGTTTCAGTAAGGCTTGGGGAACACTCGTATATCGCTTGACGCAAAATCCAGTGAGCAATAAAAGGTAGTCACTACTTCTTAAATACAAAGTACACCGCAAGAATCAGAAAGATGAATCCAATAAGATGATTCCATCTGAACGTTTCTGTTTTAAAGAAGAGCAAAGAGAACAGGACAAATACAACTAACGTAATTACTTCCTGAATTACCTTTAGTTCTACCAACGAAAAGGGGCCGCCATAATTTTTAAATCCAATGCGGTTGGCAGGCACCTGAAGAATGTATTCGAAGAGTGCAATGCCCCAACTGATCAGAATGATCGCTACCAGGCCCAGGTTTTGCGACCAACTCATTTCCTTAAACTTTAGATGACCATACCACGCAAATGTCATGAAGGTGTTAGATAACACGAGAAGGAGGATGGTGTAGAAGGCTTTCATTAATTTGAAGATTTGATAATGGGTTGATTTGAAAATTTAGACATAAACATCATTCTCAAATTTTCAAATCCCTTAATCATCAAATTATTTAACCAGTTTCTTATACCTGATCCGATGTGGCTGTTCGTCACCTAATCGCTTGCGTTTATTTTCTTCATACTCGCTAAACGACCCTTCAAACCACGACACTTGCGAGTCGCCCTCAAAGGCAAGAATGTGCGTACACACGCGATCTAAAAACCAACGGTCGTGAGAAATAATAA
>CAZNRJ010000105.1:0-10924 GCA_964574945.1 uncultured Ohtaekwangia sp.
GCATGATGTTGATGGCTGCATCGTGGCCGTCAAACAAGCTGGCTGCGGTAACAATGCGTACTTTGTTTTTAGGTTTATAAGGAGCCGGTGCCTGGTGGCCGGCCAGGGTTTGAGGGTTTTTTTCTTTTGAAAGCGTTGCACTCATGAGAATCCGTTAAGATTTCAAAAATACAGATAAGAAAAAGATTAAGCTAACACACGATAGGTAAGGTAAAGGATATACATTAGTATTGGGTTAGATATCAGTTAACTAAATCATTGCTATGAAACACTTGCAAGTCAATGGTTTCTACTTCATGTTATTTCTGGGTATGTGCTCGTGCACGGGTTGTGATATTGACAGGACAGAAGTTTCGTTAAGCAAGGCCAATCCGGATGTGCAGCTCATTGACTTAACAACCGGAAAGTGCCTGGTTAATGAAATTGATGCTGACATTTCCAGGAAACAAAAATCCAAGTTGACTAACCTGATGGCAAAACGACTGGAAGAAATATTTGGTGACTCTGTGGTGCATATAAATACAAAGCTGTCTTCTCGTTTTAAAGAAAAGATACCATTTGAGATTAGTGATGGAAAATTAGACACATTGAGAAGCACAACCACATACACTTATCTGTTTAACATACGTGCTGTAAAGCCGGGCATTTCTGGCGACCATGCAAGTGTTGAAATTGTCATTTTTGACCTGGATACAAGAAATACCATTTATAGTCAGCGTGTGCTGGCGGCTGAATACGAGCCCGAAAGGGAAAATTCCGGATTTACTTTCTGGCTGAGCCATTCTGATTATGATCTTATAAAAAGCGCTTTGAAAGAAGGATTGAGGGATTTAAAACGGGGTGTTAAAAAATTCAATAGATCCAGCCAAAAATAATTGTAAGCGCTTTGCTGAATGAAATTACCGGTTAGAAAAAGAGTAAGCTAAGGGGTGGTAGGAGGTTTGGGTTATCTTTGGACTAATTGAACCAGGGAAGTATCTTGGTGAAGAATAAAAATAAGGATATATAGGACATTAATGTCCTATATACGCATGTTGGGTGCAAGCGCAAAAAGACAATTAGACTAAATAATCCAGAGACGAAAATAAAAAACACAAATGGCAGAGTTACACGTAAGCAAAAAGACAATTGGTAAGTTGTTTAGCGAAATGCAAAACAGAAAATTCATCATTCCAGATTTTCAAAGACCCTACAAATGGGACATTGAGAAATGCGAAACACTTTGGAATGATATAGAAAACTTCACACTGACAGATGCCAAATCTGGAGCTGATTATTTTTTGGGGACTATTGTGTCTTATATCAATGAGGAAAAAAATCAGGAGATAATTGACGGACAACAACGTGTTACTTCATTCTTTTTAATGCTCAGAGCATTTTATAAAAAATTAGAGATTATGCCTGAGGATGAAGATGTAGTTGGGTTAAAAAATCAATTGGCTCCTTGCATTTGGGACATTAATCCCATTTCTCAAAAAGTTTCTGATAGATCGAAAATTCATATTATATCCTTAGTCGCAACCGAAGAGGATAATCAAACTTTTCACAATATCCTGGAGACTGGAGACTCGAATGAAAACGTAACAGATAATTACTCGCAAAACTATTCATTCTTCAAAGAGAAGTGTGATGAATATGCAGCAACGAATCCAATGCAATGGAAACAATTGTGTGTAACTATTTTACAAAAGTGCATAATATTACCTATAGAGTGTGACACTCAGGATACGGCTCTTACAATATTTTCGACATTAAATGACAGGGGCTTACCTCTTGCTGACTCAGATATTTTCAAAGCACAAATTTACCGTAATGCTGACACTGAACAAAAGAGAAAAGAATTTACAAGCACATGGAAAGAGTTAACTCAAATTTGCAAGCAAGGTAAATTGACAATTGATGACGTGTTTAGATATTACACTCACGTACTTAGAGCAAGAAATAATGACAAGACTAAAGAAGTTGGACTTAGGAAATTTTATGCCGAGGATAAATATAAACGACTGAAATCTGATCTTTTAATCAAAGAGATTATGGATTTAGCCAATTTCTGGCGGTACGTGAACATAGGTGTGATGCCTGATGATGAAATTTTATATTCAATCTCTAAAGAAGCAAGAAAGTATTTGCATTGCCTATTTTGTTACCCAAATGAATTTTGGAGATATGCGACAACGGTTTTCTTTATCAATAATCGCAACAGTGAGACATTTGACTCTGACTTTACAAGTATGCTCAAAAAACTGGTAGCTTTTCTTTTTGCGAAGTTTATTGAATACCCAACTGTTAACGCCATTAAAGATGATGTCTATTCCTTCTGCATTTCTATAAACAATCATAATGAATTGCAAACGAAATATGATTTGAATGTGAATTCGCTTGAACAACAAATTGACATTCATGCTTCTTCCAGAATGTCAAGAGCATTGTTATTATTAAGTGCTTACCAAAATTCAACGCAAACCGAGTTAATCCCAGACACATTTGACATTGAGCATATATTTCCAAAAAAATGGCAGAATACTAATTACAATGGGTGGAGTTTAAATGACGCTGAGAAATATTTAGACCGATTTGGAAACAAAGTTGTTTTTGAAAAGAAGTTGAATATACAGGCTGGAAATGGATATTTTGGAATGAAGAAACTGAAATATAGTTTATCAAAAATAGCTGACGTCCTTGCACTTAGCACCTATGACAAGACTGACTGGACAAAGGAGGACATTGAAGCAAGAGAAATTGTTTTCAAGAAAATACTTATTGACTTTTTTAAAGGACAACTGACAGTTAATTAAGCGTGCGGACAACGAAAATTTGTTTCAAAAATCCGACCCATTTTTCCGTTATATTTGTTAGGTAACAAGATTAAAATTTTATGATAATTACAGAGGACGTGAAGGTTGATAAAGGCCATGTTGAAAAGCGGGTGAAGGACTGGAAAAAAAGAGTTTCTGACCTTTATATTACTATTAAAGGATGGACAAAGCAGACTGAGTATTCAATTAAGACTGGTGGAAAAGTCACTATGTATGAGGAATTAATGGCCCAATTTAATGTGCACCCGGTTGAGATAGACACTGCTGACATTTACAAGGATGAAAGAATCGTTTTGACAATTAAACCTAAAGGACTTTGGATAATTGGAGCAAACGGGAGAATTGACATACTTTCAACCAGCGGAAGCTACATGATTGTAGATACAGCCGAACAGTTTAAGGCTCCAAAATGGAAATTGTACAATGGCGATAAAAAAAATGGGGTTGACTTCACAAAGCAGAGTTTTCTTCAAATTTTAAAGTAGCCCCAAGTAGATGACTATTTTTGACGAATTAGGTAACATCTATAGTGAAATAGATAACGCCTACTCCAGCCAAGAAATTCAAGCACGTAGCAGAGGTTTTAATAAAAAAGAAACTAAGTATGCCAGGGCAAGGCAACTTAATGACCAAGCCTACTTTTTATTTATGTTCACTCGACTTGAAGACAGAGTCAGAAATCTATCAGACCAACTGATTGACAATAAGCTGGCAACATTAACAGATTGGAAAGCTAAACGAAGTTGAGAAATCATTCAAAAGCAAAAGAGCAATGATACTCTTCATTTTATGAATAGAGTATCGTTGTTAACTCAAAAAGGCGGCACCGATTATAATTTAATAAAGCAATACTACGACCAAAGAAACAACATCGGACATGGCGGGACATTCACGATAACCATTAGTATTCCGACTGTTATTTCAGACTTAAAAAGGTTGTACAAAGATTTAAACATTTAAAGTAGGACTTCTAAAAAAGACCCGAACAATGACCTTACGGATGGCAACAAAAAGCTATAACCAATGGCGGGTGATTTAATGGTTGGAAAATATTTAAAATGATTTTTTCAATTGAAGATCATTGTGCGAAGACTTCGCGAAGAATTGAGATATGAGACATGTTTTTTCTTATCTTTGACAAAATTCCATACGACAATGTTGACGATAAATACCATATTAAAAGAGTTGAAAGATGTTCCGGTTAATAGACTTGAGGAACTTTATCAATTTGTCCATTCATTGACACCCAGGACCAAACAAACAGAGGCTTTGAGGAAGAAAATTATCTCTTTTGGTGGAGCGTTTGGTGATATGAGTAACAAGGACTACTCGGACTTTCTTAACCAAACAAAGAAAGCAAGAGCAAACCTTTTCGATCGTAATATTGACCTATGAAACCATCTCTATTGGATACAGATATTCTTTCTGAATTTTTACGGGGAAATCCAAAAGTTATTGTCAAAGTTGATGAACATTTGAAAGAATATGGTTTTATAAGCTTAAGCATCATTACCTACTATGAAATCCTTAATGGGCTTTTATACAAAGACGCAAGAAAGCAAATGATAAAATTTGAAGAGTTTGTGGAGTTAAACAAAGTAATTCCGCTGACATTACGTATGGCAAAAACTGCGGCAGCTATTCAAGCTGACTTAAGAAAAAAAGGAACTCAAATTGGACACACAGACACTTTAATTGCCGGTATTGCAATGGCGAGTGAACTTCAACTGGTGACAAATAACACGAACCATTTTAAAAGAATCAAAGGACTCGAAATTACAAACTGGACAAAGTAGAAGTCTGCCAGCCGCTGTTCCTTCCCAGGTAGTCTCGTCTCGGACTCAGCGATTTAATGGTTGGAAAATATTTTTAAAATCAGCTTTTCAATTGGAGATCACATAAACGACTGAATGTTCGGTTATGAACTTTTACAGATTTGATTTCTGGAAGTCATTTAGTAATTGGTTCTTTGCATTGCGAAGCAATTGGTATCAATGAATCAACTAACACTTCTGCCGATAGCACAGACTCTTGAGGGTAACGAAAAGTTTGTCAGCAATCCGTTGTGCCAGGACAGTATTTATGTAACGATGGATTTTTATAAACGGGTTGGTTTTGCGCCACCATGGATCGGTTACTATGCAGAACAAAACGGCACGCTGGTCGGGTGTGCAGCTTTTAAAGGAGCGCCTATCCATGGAACGGTAGAGATTGCTTATGGAACATTTGAGAATCATCAGAAGCAAGGCGTAGCAACAGCGATTTGCAGGAAGTTAGTGGAGCTTGCACGGCAAACCGATCATACTATTAGAATCACTGCGCGCACCCTTCCTGAAAAAAACTATTCTACACGAGTGCTTCAGAAGAATGGGTTCGTTCTGCTGGGTACGGTGGAAGATCCTGAAGATGGCAACGTGTGGGAATGGGAATTTAAGGGGCAGTGAAAGTATTATTTTGATTCTTTTTCAATCAACACCTTCGTGATTTCATTAAGCTTGGTGATTTTACTTTTAAAGTCCCCGGTTAACCTGTTACGAATGCTGTTCAGATTGACGGAGAGTTCATCAAGTTCGTTGGGAAGTAGTTCAGCAAACATTTCTTTCAACCGTTTGGCGAGGGTGGGGGATTTGCCGTTGGTGGAGATGGCAATCTTCAGGTTTCCTTTTTTTACAATCGAGCCCAGGTAAAAATCACACAGGTCAGGTGTATCGGCCACGTTAATGAGCATTCCCCTTGCATGGGCGTCCTCGTAAATTTGTTTGCTTACTGCACGATCGTTAATCGCAGCAATCACAAGGTCGGAGTTTTCAAGATCGGCAGCTTCATACTCTTTTTTAAAGAGCGTGATGGAATAGGTATTGGCAAGCGTATCAATTTCAGGATCAATTGCTTTTGAAACCAATTTGATTTTTGTTTGTGGCGAATTGGAAAGAACGGCATTTAATTTTTCTACGGCCACATTGCCACCGCCAATAATTGTAAGACGAAGTTGGTTCAGCTTGAGAAAAACCGGGAAGAGTAAATTTGATTGCTCGTCAACACTATTTTCCATCAGCTTGAATTTAATATTCCAATTCTTCAATCCATTGTTTCGCGTGCCGGGCTGCATACGAAATGATAATGTCGGCTCCCGCCCGCTTCAGCGCAGTCCAGACTTCGGTTTGTGCTTTGGCACGATCAACCAGGTTAGCCTTAGCTAACAGTTCAATGCTTTGGTACTCTCCGCTCACATGATAAGCAGCAATGGGTTGATTGGTTGCTGACTTTAGTTTGCTGATGATATCCAGGTAATGCGAAGCAGGCTTCACCATAAGTATGTCGGCTCCTTCTTTTGCATCACGAAGAGCGCATTGAAGCGCATCATTTCCATTGCCGGGTGAGAGCTGGTATGTTTTTCTGTCGGTTAGCTTTGTGCCTTGCGGTGCTGAGCGGCATGCATCCCGAAACGGGCCATAGAATTGCGAGCTGAATTTTGATGAGTAGCTCATGATGCTCACCGAATCCAATTGGTGTTGATCCAATGTGCTGCGAATGGCTGCAATTCTTCCGTCCATCATATCGCTGGGCGCTATGCAATCGGCACCTGCTTGCGCAAGCTTCAATGCATAGTGAGCAAGTTCGGTAACACTTTCTTTGTTCAGCACCTTAGTTCCTTCACTATCAAGAATTCCGCAATGACCATGTGAAGTATACGAACAGAGACAAACATCGGCAGCCAGCCACACCTGTTCGCCAAATTTTTTTTTGATGGTACGAATGGCTTTGGTGGCAAAGTCGTAATTGAAATTGGCTAAAGATTTTTCCTTTGGTACAGGAAAGATTAAAAATTTAGAGATTCCGTTTGTTAAATCGCTTTCAATTTGACTTAAAGCTGATTCGATTGTATCGGAATTGATTTCATTAAGCGAAGCAATGGGTGTTTGCCCGTCAAGAGTCTCATCAATAAACAACGGCTGAATGAATTGCCTGTGCGAGAGCACCATGGGTGCCACTAATTCGCGCATGTGTACGCTGCTTCGCGATCTCCGGAATGTCATTAGAAATTCTTCTCTTTCCATACTTGAAATGCCTTGATGCCCGGAAACACAATCGGGTTGAGGTTATTCTCTTTCAAACGTTCAGTTGTTTTTCCGTAAAGGGAACAATGTACAACTTCTTGCTTTACATATTCTTTCAGGGAAAGATATTGCTCATAGCTTGTCCACAAAATAATATCAGCCGTGCTTGCACGTTTGATAATTTCATAGGAAGGATTGGCGGTTGCCTGATACGTGCAGACTGTTTTCCAACCTTCATCCGCCCAGCGTTCACAACCCGATTGACTGGTGAGAATCGTTACTTCCGATTTTTGTGCCTTAATAAAATTTGAGAATAGAATTGACTGAGCAAAGTCGAGCCCAAGTCCATCCGCACAGCCCTCCACCCAAATTCCTTTTTTTGCCAGCTCCTTCCAGGTGCGGCTTCCGGCTGCCCACACTTTTCTTGATTGAAGGGATTTAATTAACGAAGCGGAATGAACCGCTTTGTGATTGGCTGCAAAAACAAAATCGCTTAACGCGAAATTTTCTTGCTTATAGGAGTATTCAAAAAACTTACCCATATAATCCGTCCCCGTGAAAAGTACTTTGTCTTTTGTTTGAAGGGGCACCGAAAAATCAAAATCTAAAATTGAATTCTGTTGATTGTCTAACCCGGAGCTATACGTAAACGATGTGGAATGCAAGTCGAGGTGAAAGGTGCCAAATTGTTGTGAGCACCCATATCCATACTTGTACGCGCTCTTTCGTTCGGATTTTATGGCCTGGGTTAACAGATTGTTTTCTATTTTTTCTAATATGCTAACGACTCTTTTATTTTTTGATGCGGCCTCGGCTACAATAGCGCCCTGGCCTGCCGCAGGCGGACATTCGAAAAGCGGCAACACCATTTTTAACTTATCATGTAACAACTTTTGAATGGTGTCGGTAGCGGGTGCATACGCCAGCAGCCGATTGATTCCTGCAACTGCCAGTACAATACCATCATACTCACCGCGATCAAGTTTTTTTAAGCGGGTATCAACGTTGCCGCGAATGGGTACGGCTTTTAAATTTGGTGAAGGCCCTGATACCGGCAATGCCTTCGCTAAAAAATTAAGGGCAGCATAATTTCTACGGGGCGATGACGAACCGATATTGATTGTTTGTCCGGTCTTTATTTTCTCTAAAATGTTTTTATTGAAAATAACTGTGTCCTGCAAACAGTCGCGATCGATAACCGAATAGGCCGTGCCGCTAAAATATTCTTCACTACTTACGTCTTTCATGGAGTGCAACGCAAAATCAGCTGCTCCATGAGTAATTGCTTCCTGTATCTCTTTTGTAAAAAAATCTTTTCCTTCCACAAGATGCAGGGGAGTAGTTTGATTTTTATCTCCGGCAGTTTCAATTATTACAGTTTCAAAAGTAATGTTTGGATCAACGGAAAGAACTTTCTGCTTGAAAATTTCTACTTGCGCAAGCGACAGCCACGAGCCCCGGCAAGCGATTTTAAAATGTTCAGCCATGTGTAATGGCTTTATGTTTAGAGGGTATCAATTCATCGAGTACTGTTTGCAGGCCCTGTGCCAACGCTTCCATTTGTTTTTGAGTGTGCCGGGTTGTTAACGTAATGCGTAAACATTCTTCGCCCTGAGGCACCGTAGGATAAAATACAGGTTGGATATAAATACCGGATTCGTGAAGTAACTTGTTCGCTATTTTTCTGCACAACGAAGGATCGCCAACCGGAATATTCGTGATATGTGAATCGTTATTCAGAAAAGCAACTTCATGGAGACTGAGAATCTGCCGCAGCAATTTTATATTTTGCTGATAGTGATTTCTTAGTTCAGGATTACCCTGAACCAATTGAATACTTTTTATTGCAGCCGCACACATAGCGGGAGGTAAGGAAGTAGTGAAAATAAAACCGCTTCCAAAACTACGGATCGCATCAATGATATTTTGATTGGCTGCAATGTAACCACCGATAACACCAAATCCTTTTGCAAGCGTTCCATTAATAATATCTATTTCGGTTTGCAGGTGATGCAGTGAAGAGATGCCGCCACCGTCATCTCCATACAAACCTACCGCGTGCACTTCGTCAATGTAAGTCAGGCAGTTGTACTGCTTTGCAAGCGCAACAATTTCCTGAACAGGGGCGATGGTTCCGGTAATGGAATATACCGATTCGAACACGATAATCTTAGGTTGTTCGGGGGCGAGCGAACTAAGTATTTCTTTGAGATGGGTTATATCATTGTGATGAAAAATTTCTTTTTTGTTTTTTGAGGCTTTGATTCCTTCAACAATGGAAGCGTGATTTCTTTCGTCAGAAATGAAAACCAGGTTGGGAATTAATTTACCAAGCGTGGCCAGGGTTGTTACGTTTGCCAAATACGCTCCGCTGAAAAGCAGTGCGCCTTCTTTCTTGTGAAGTTTTGCGAGTGTATTTTCAAGTTCCTTATGATAGGTGGTGGTTCCGCTGATGTTGCGCGTGCCGCCACTCCCCACACCTGCCCGGTTGGCCGCAAAGGAAAGTTTACTGATTACCTCTTCATGCACGCTTTGCGCGAGGTAATCATTCGAGCACCAGTTTATAGCCGATCGCTTGGCGCCATCCTGGTCTTCAAAATAAAATTTAGGAAAGTGCTGCGCACTTTTATTGACTTCAAGAAAGTAGCGATAATGGCCGCTGTCTTTTAGCGCCTGAATGTGGGTATCAAAACAGGTATTGTAATTCATGGCGCTTCGTGGTTGGTCATTGCAACTTCAATCGTGTTTCGTAAGCTCACCACATCGCCAATAATGATGATTGCCGGTGCGGATAAATTTTGGGTGCGAACAATTTCTTCAATCGTTGCGATAGTTCCAATGCCTGTTTTTTCATGTTGTGTGGATCCGTTTTGAATAATTGCTATAGGCGTATCCGCTTTTTTGTTTTGCTGATAGAGTTTTACGATTTCAGCAAGTTTATGCATGCCCATCAGCAACACAACGGTGGCATTGGTTTTAACAGCTATTTGAATGTCCCCGGTAAGCGTGCCATCACTGCGGGTTGCGGTCAGCACCCAAAAACTTTCGCTTGTGCCGCGATGGGTAACGGGAATTTCGCTTAAGCCCGGAACTGCAATAGCGCTGGTAATTCCAGGAATGTATTCTGTGGGTATCCCATGCAACTGCGCATACTCCAATTCTTCAAAGCCACGCCCAAACACAAAGGGATCGCCTCCTTTAAGCCTGACTACGTGCTTTCCATTTTGTGCAAGCGAAACAATCAGTTCGTTAATTTCTGCCTGACTGAATTCGTGATGGCCTTTCCGTTTTCCGACAAAAATTTTTTCGGCCGATTCCTTAACCCAATTCAGCATATCGATGTTGACCAACGCATCGTACAGTACTACATCCGCCTGTTCCAGCGCCTGTTTACCTTTCACTGTTATCAAATCCGGATTGCCCGGCCCGGCTCCCACGATGGTTAGTTTAGCAGTTGGAATTTCAGTACTCATATTTTTCGTTCAACTCCAATTTCATGAGCTGTTGCTCCCGGTAGTTTTTTGCGTTTGCGTAAAAGTTTTCAGCATCCGATAAATAATCTTGCGCAAATTGAGCGGATGGCTCAAACTTATTAATGCGAAGTACGCAATCTTTAAAGCCCTGGGCAAATATAAATAATCTGGTTTCAACGAAATGGGTTTCGAAATCGTTTATAATTCCAATTTGTGTGTTGCATTGAACTTCTTTATCCAATAGCAAGGCTTTGGCCGTACTGATCATTGTATTGTAGGTGTGGTAAATGCCATCGGCAAAACTACCTGCGGCTACCGAATCTTTCGCCCAATTCAATTTTTCTTCCGCTTCATATAAAAGTGTTGCAACCAAATCAACAATCACACCGGCACATTCACCAACTCCAATTGCCGTATCGAATTTTACTTCGTGGCCCCAATCGACAAAATCATCGGCAGCAAGATTTTTTGAATTGGCCAAGGGCTTGAGCATGGCATGAAAGTACTCTTCGGTTTTTCTGTCGTAATACTCATTGAATAATTCGCCTTCGTGTGCATGTTGTGCATAATCATTAAG
>CAZNRJ010000106.1:0-10782 GCA_964574945.1 uncultured Ohtaekwangia sp.
CACGTTACTTGGCTTAGGCGCATTTCCAACCAATCATCCTAATTATGTGGGGTACCTTGGCATGCACGGAAACTATGGTCCAAACATAAATACCAACCAGTGCGATGTATTGATTGCCGTGGGCATGCGCTTTGATGACCGCGTAACAGGCAATGTGAGCAAATACGCAAAGCAGGCAAAAGTCATTCACATAGAAATTGACAAAGCAGAAATCAATAAAATCATTAAAGCAGATGTAGAAGTACATGCCGATGCTAAAGAAGCCTTGATAGAACTAAGCGGGCATTGCAACCCTAATACCTTTACTGAATGGATTGAAAGTTTTAAAGTTTTAAACCAGGAAGAATTTGAAAAAGTAGTGCAGAAGGAAATTGAAAACACCAACAGCTTAAAGATGGCTGAAGTGGTGCACATGCTATCAGAATTAACAAAAGGTGAAGCCGTGGTGGTAACGGATGTGGGCCAGCATCAAATGGTGACATCCCGCTATTATAAATACAAAAATCCACGCACTAACATTACATCCGGTGGTGCGGGTACTATGGGCTTTGCGTTACCGGCTGCTATGGGTGCAAAGGTTGCCGTTCCACATCAGCAAGTAATTGCGATTATAGGGGATGGTGGTTATCAAATGACGCTGCAGGAATTGGGAACGATTATGCAATATAAAATACCTGTAAAAATTCTTGTGCTGAACAACAATTTTTTAGGAATGGTAAGACAATGGCAGCAGTTATTCCATGGCAAACGTTATTCCTTTACAGAGATGGACAATCCGGATTTTGTAAAGATCGCGGAAGCTTATAAAATACCTGCTGCTAAAGTGACCGAGCAAAAGGATTTGGAAAGTGCGTTGAAAAAAATGCTGAATTCAACCACCTCGTATTTTTTGGAAGTGGTTGTGGAGAAAGAAGATAATGTATTTCCGATGGTGCCTGCTGGTGCGGGGGTAAGCGAAGTTATTTTGGAAATACCGCAAGGTAAGTAGCAGGGCAATGCATTAAAGCAGAAAGAAAATGAAACAAGACTTCACATTAGAAATTGCGGCCGACAATAATTTCTCTATCCTTAACCGGATCGTGAATGTATTAAATCGCAGGCGCGTGCGCATCAAAAAATTGATGGCTCATGAAAATGAAGATGATTATCGCAAAGGCGGTGCGATCATTCTCGTTTTTACAACGCCCGATCTCATTGAAAAAATAAAACACCAATTGGAAAAATTAATAGAAGTAGAGTATGCAAACTACGTGAGTGGTAGTGCATTTTATTACGAACGAAGTGAACAAATAGTAGATGTAGACTAAATAACTCAATCTTATAATTTATAACGAACACTAAAAAAAAGAATATGGCAAAGATCAATTTTGGAGGAACCTGGGAAGAAGTGGTAACCCGCGAAGAATTTCCAATGGAAAAAGCATTGGATGTTTTGAGGGACGAAACAATTGCAATTATTGGATATGGTGTGCAGGGGCCTGCGCAGGCATTGAACCTGCGCGACAATGGGTTCAACGTAATTGTCGGGCAACGCAAAGGTTCAAAGACCTGGGACAAAGCGGTTGAGCATGGCTGGATTCCTGGCGAAACGCTTTTTGAAATTGAAGAAGCTGCCAGGCGCGGAACGATTCTGGAATTTCTGCTTTCGGATGCCGGTCAGATCGCGCTTTGGCCAACAGTAAAACCGTTTTTAACAAAAGGCAAAACATTGTACTTCTCGCACGGTTTTGGAATAACGTTCAAAGAACAAACCGGAATTATTCCTCCCTCTGATATTGATGTAGTGCTGGCTGCTCCAAAAGGATCAGGTACTTCCGTGCGCAGGTTATTCTTGCAAGGAAAAGGCATCAACTCAAGTTATGCAGTATTTCAAAATGCAACTGGAAAGGCAACTGAAAAAGCAATTGCATTAGGTATTGGTGTTGGCTCTGGTTATTTGTTTGAAACAGATTTCAAAAAGGAAGTGTACTCTGACCTTACCGGTGAACGCGGAACCTTAATGGGTGCTATTGCCGGAATTTTTGAAGCACAATATGAAGTGCTTCGTTCTAAAGGTCACTCGCCTTCAGAGGCTTTTAACGAAACTGTTGAAGAACTTACCCAATCCCTTATGCCATTGGTAGCAGAAAATGGTATGGATTGGATGTATGCCAACTGTTCAACTACCGCTCAACGTGGTGCACTTGATTGGAAAAAGAAATTCAAAGCGGCTACACTTCCGGTATTCAAAGAACTTTATGAAAGTGTTGCAAGCGGTGCAGAAGCAAAGCGTACCATCGAAACCTGCAGCAAACCTGACTATCGCGAAAAGCTTGCTGAAGAATTGAAAGAAGTTCGTGAAAGTGAATTGTGGCAAGCAGGCGCAGCAGTTCGCGCACTTCGTCCGGAGAAAGAGAAAGTAGAAGCAAGTATGATCAATTAAGCTTCAATTGAAAGTTGACAATAAAACAGTTGACAAAATTTTGTCAAGTGTCATTTGTTAACTGACAACCTATGCACCGCTATGATAAAATCCCAGAAACATACTATCGACATCAACGCAGCTTACGAAGTGCTGAAATCTGTTGTACTTAAAACTCCTTTGCAATACCATAAGAAGTTGTCAGAGAAATTTGGTGCTGAGATTTATTTGAAGCGTGAAGATCTTCAGGTAGTTCGTTCTTATAAAATAAGGGGGGCTTATAATTTAATTAACAGCCTGAATACTGAACAGCGCAGCCGTGGTGTGGTGTGCGCCAGTGCCGGTAATCATGCCCAGGGTGTTGCTTTATCCTGCAAGGTTCTTAATATTAAAGGGGTGATTTACATGCCTGCAATTACACCCAAACAAAAAATCAATCAGGTGAAAATGTTTGGTGGCGACCTTATTGAAATCGTTTTAATTGGCGACACCTTTGATGAGTGCCAGGATCATGCCCTGGAATATTCAGGGAAACATAAAATGGAATTCATTCCACCATTCGATCACCAAAAAGTAATTGAAGGCCAGGGAACGGTGGGCAAGGAAATTTTAGATGAGCAATCAAATATTGATTACATATTCTTACCTATCGGTGGTGGTGGGCTCTGTGCCGGAGTAGGAAGTTATTTTCAAATCTATTCTCCAAAAACAAAAATTATCGGTGCAGAACCCCTGGGTGCTCCTTCCATGAAGGATGCCCTTAAGAAAGGTGAGCCTGTTGTGCTTGATAAAATTCAACGCTTTGTTGATGGTGCTTCCGTTAAAAAAGTGGGCGACCTTACTTTCAGCATCTGCAAAGATTTTATTGCCGATATGCTGTTAGTGCCTGAAGGAAAAGTAAGCTCAACTATCCTGCAGTTATACAATGAAGATGCGATCGTAGCTGAGCCGGCTGGTGCATTGTCCATTGCTGCACTCGATCAGTATGCAGGTAAGTTAAACGGAAAAAAAGTTGTGTGCGTATTGAGTGGCGGTAATAACGACATCGACCGCATGCAGGAAATAAAAGAGCGGTCATTATTGTTTGAAGGATTAAAACATTATTTCATCGTTCGGTTTGCGCAAAGACCGGGAGCGTTGAAAGAATTTGTAAATTTCATTCTTGGCCCGAATGATGACATTGTTCGGTTTGAGTTTATTCAAAAGCACAATAAAGAAACCGGCCCGGCATTAATTGGTATTGAAGTTAAATCGCAGGAAGATTTCGCGCTGCTGATCGAGCGCATGGATAGCCACAAAATCAACTACACACTCGTAAACCAAAACGAAAATTTGTTCGAATACCTGGTGTAAAACATTAAAAATCAGGCTATTTGGGCTCAAAAATGCATTAACCCACCCATTTTTGAACTCGTCCCATTTGCTTTAAAATGGAAATTGTAATACATTTGTATTACAATGGATATATGCTCACTGTAAGGCTAACATCATCCGAAGAAAAAGCACTTAACGAATACTGCGAAATTAAAGGGCTACCCAAATCGCAGGTCGTTAAAGAAGCTATTGAATTGTACCTGGTTCAGCATCGTAAAAATTCAAAACCTTATGATTCAGGCGTTGATCTTTTTGGCCTGGAAGGAAGCGGAACTAAAGATAAATCAACCACGTATAAAAAACGCATAAAAGAACTGCTTAATGAAAAGCATTCTCATTGATGCCGGGCCGCTGATTGCACTTTTTGATAAAAGTGACACCTATCATGCTCAATCGATTGAATTCCTAAAAAACTATAAGGGTACGCTGCTCACAACCTGGCCGGTTGTTACCGAAACATCACACATGCTGGCGTTCAGCGTACGCACTCAAATTTCCCTTTTGCAGTGGATAAACCGGGGCGGCCTTCACCTTGTTGAAACAGAATTTTCATCGATCTCCCGATTAATTGAGTTGTGTAATACATTTGAAGATGTACCCATGGATCTTGCAGATGCCACATTAATTGTTGCCGCTGAAGAGCATAACATTAAGGAAATAGCAACTATAGATTCTGACTTTTATATTTATCGGGATGTTCGCAAACGTTACTTAAAAAATATTTTTATCAAATAAACAACAAGTCTTCAACTTGCTATTTTAAAAGTCTATCTTAATAGCGAAGATTAAATTAATAACATTGCTATGGCTCAGGGATTACTGATTGATATGGATGGCGTGGTGTATGGCGGAGACACAATGATTCCGGGCGCAGATGTTTTTATAGCGCGGTTACTAAAAGAAAATATTCCTTTCCTTTTTATGACTAACAATAGTCAACGAACACGACTTGAGGCGGTTCGCAAATTAGCAAGGCTTGGAATTTCTGTTAAAGAAAGTCATATCTATACGAGTGCGTTAGCCACCGGCAAATTTTTATCAAGTCAAATTCCAAACGGAACAGCGTACGTGCTTGGCGAAGGAGGGTTACTTTCTTCACTTCATGAAAATGGAATCTCGTTGGTGAATACTGATCCTGATTTTGTAGTTCTTGGCGAAGGAAGAAATTTTACGCTCGAGATGGTGCAACGTGCCGTAGATATGATTCTGGCGGGAGCAAAATTTGTAATCACCAACCGCGATCCATCGCCCAAGAAAAAAGGGTGGGATAATCTTGGAATCGCTGCAACAAGCGCCATGATTGAAGAAGCAACCGGAATAAAAGCTTTCGTTGTTGGTAAGCCCGGGCCTGTAATGATGCGCGCGGCAAGAAAAGAATTGGGACTTGAAACTGCAGAGACCACCATCATAGGCGATACGATGGACACTGATATTCGTGGAGGTGTTCAAATGGGTTATAAAACCATTCTTGTGCTGAGCGGAATTACTAAAAAAGAAAACCTGATCCGCTATGCTTATAAACCTGATATGGTAGTTGACTCTGTTAAAGAAATAAAATTCCCGCTGCCCTGGTGGTAACAAACCAAACACTTGTAAGTGTAAGCTCAAATTTTTCTAAAATACATTTGATGAATCGGTAATGATTTAACATATTAGTGTGTTATTTGTGAAGTCACAAAATGATTACCCAATAACCTAACCTAAACCTATGAACTGTCCCGCCCACCGCGGGACAGTTTCATTTTATAGAGTTTTGAACAAACTAACGATTGTTGTGAGCGAGAAAAAACCAAAAACAATTTTTGAAAAGATCTGGGATAGCCATGTAGTGAAACATGCTGACGGTTACCCGGATGCCGTATTTATCGACCGTCATTTTATTCATGAAGTTACGAGCCCGCAAGCCTTTGATGGTTTAAGAAAGCGAGGCATCAAAGTTTTTAATACCGAACGCACAACCGCTACGGCTGATCACAATGTTCCAACAAAAGATCAGCACCTTCCTATTAAAGAAGCTTTATCGAGACATCAGGTAGAAACACTTAGAAAAAATTGCGCAGACTTTGGTGTTGATTTATATGATTTAGGCCATCCTTTCCAGGGTATTGTACACATCATTGGTCCCGAGTTAGGATTAACCTTACCGGGAATGACCATTGTATGTGGCGATAGTCATACCTCCACACATGGTGCGTTTGGCAACATCGCGTTTGGTATTGGTACTTCAGAGGTAGAGCAAGTATTGGCAACACAATGCATCTTACAATACAAACCCAAAACCATGAAGATTGAAATCACGGGTAAGGTGGGTAAAGGCGTGGTCAGCAAGGATATTATTTTATACATCATTTCTAAAATATCAGCCAGTGGAGCCACTGGCTTTTTTGTTGAGTACGCTGGCGATGCCATCACAAGTTTATCGATGGAAGCACGCATGACTATCTGCAATATGAGTATTGAGATGGGAGCACGCGGTGGCTTGATTGCCCCGGATGAAACAACCTTTAATTATATAAAAGGAAGAAAGTTTGCCCCGCAAGGTGAGGCCTTTGAAAAAGCTATTCAGCAATGGAAAGAATTAGTAACAGATAAAGGTGCAGCATACGATGAAGTTCTATCCTTTGATGGAGCTGACATCACTCCTATGATCACATACGGAACCAATCCCGGCATGGGAATGAAAGTTACCGATCGCATTCCAACAGCAGTAGAATTAAAGGAGATAAACGAACAAACTTCGTTTAAGAAATCATTAGAGTATATGGGCCTTGAACAAGGTTCTTCCTTGTTGGGTAAAGCAATCGATTATGTTTTTATCGGAAGCTGTACAAATGCCCGCATTGAAGACTTGCGTTTAGTAGCCTCAATTGTAAAAGGAAAAAAGAAGGCTGCTAATGTGGAAGTATGGGTTGTTCCCGGTTCCAGGCAAGTTCAGGAGCAGGCAAAAAAAGAAGGGCTCGATAAAATTTTTGAAGCCGCAGGTTTTGAATTACGCGACTCCGGATGTTCTGCTTGTTTGGGTATGAATGAAGATAAAATCCCGGCTGGAAAATACTGCATCAGTACTTCCAACAGAAATTTTGAAGGAAGACAGGGGCCGAAGTCGCGCACGTTTTTGGCGAGCCCGCTGAGTGCCGCTGCCGCTGCGATAACAGGAAGAGTTACGGATGTTAGAGACCTCATCTCCTACCCTTCTCCAAAGGAGAAGGGAGTCGAGACGGTATTGGACAAAAAATAAATTAATGAACACTTATTTTAAAAAATAAATGACCCTGATCCCCTCTCCTCTGGAGAGGGCTAGGGTGAGGTTATGAGTAAAGAAAAATTCACATTATTAAAATCAACCGCAGTTCCGCTGCCTAATGAGAACATTGATACGGATCAGATTATCCCGGCAAGGTTTTTAAAAGCAACCACGCGCGAAGGTTTTGGAGAAAATTTGTTTCGGGATTGGCGCTATAACCTCATTCCTGCCTCTTCTCCACAGGAGAAGGGAGAAGAAATTGAGAATAAAGATTTTGCGCTCAACAATCCATCTTACTCAGGAAAGATTTTGGTTGCTGGCAAAAATTTTGGTTGCGGAAGCAGTCGCGAACATGCGGCCTGGGCGCTTTATGATTATGGCTTTCGCGTAGTTGTCTCAAGTTTTTTTGCCGACATCTTTAAAAACAACGCACTGAATAATGCTGTGTTGCCGGTGGTTGTTTCCGATTCGTTTTTGAAAAACCTATTGGACACAATCAAATCAAATCCTGATACACAGGTAACAGTTGATTTAGAAGATCAGAAAATCAGTTTTGATAGTCACTCAGAAAATTTTGACATCAACGCGTATAAAAAAATATGCCTGACCAACGGGTATGATGATATCGACTACCTGCTGAGTTTAGATAAAGAGATTAGGGAATTTGATTTAGCACATTGATTAGGAATGAAGAAGAAAATAGTCATACTGCCAGGTGATGGAATCGGTAAAGAAGTAACTACCGAAGGGAAACGGGTGTTGGAAAAAATTGCAGAAGTATTTGGGCATGAATTTGAGTTTGATGAAGCAACCATTGGTCATGATGCCATTGAAGCCACGGGTAGTCCCTTGCCAGACGAAACCCTTGCTAAACTTAAAAACTGTGATGCGATTTTATTTGGCGCAGTGGGTCATCCAAAATATGATAACGATCCAACCCTAAAAGTAAGGCCCGAACAAGGGTTGTTAAAAATGCGAAAGGAGTTGGGGTTGTACGCAAACCTTCGACCGATAAAATTATTTGATGAATTGTTGGAAGCATCCAGCATCAAGCCTGAAATCTTAAAAGGTTCCGATATTTTATTCTTCCGCGAGTTAACAGGCGATGTGTACTTTGGCGAGAAGGGAAGAAAAGATGAAGGCAACACCGCCTTCGATGTAATGATCTATCAGCGCTATGAAGTGGAGCGCATTGCACATAAAGCATTTCAGGCCGCACGCACACGAAGAAAGAAAGTTACTTCCGTAGATAAAGCCAATGTACTTGAAAGCTCGAGACTGTGGCGCGAAGTAGTTCAGGAAATTGGCAAGCAATATCCTGACGTGGAATTGGAGCATCAGTTTATTGATGCGGCCGCTATGAAGCTCATTCAAAACCCACGCAGCTTTGATGTAGTGGTAACCGGAAATTTATTTGGTGATATCCTTACCGATGAAGCATCGCAGATTGCAGGTTCTATGGGCATGCTTGCCTCGGCATCTGTGGGTGATACCGTGGGATTGTATGAACCCATTCACGGCAGTGCACACGACATCACCGGAAAAGGAATTGCCAATCCATTAGCTTCTGTTTTATCCGTTGCTCTTCTTTTAGATATTTCATTCGGACTGAAAGAAGAATCCGATATGGTGATTAAAGCGGTAGAGCAAACTTTAAAGCAAGGCTATCGCACTACCGACATTGCAAATAATAAAACTCCAGCAGATAAAATTCTGAATACACAACAAATGGGAATCTTTATCTCCAAACAATTAACCAGCAACTTGCAACCAGTATCAAGCATCCAGTAATCAGAAAACTATGGCACAGAAAATTCAAATCTTCGACACAACCCTTCGCGATGGCGAACAAGTACCGGGCTGTCAATTAAAAACAGAAGAAAAAATTATCATTGCTAAAGAACTCGAGTTAATTGGCGTTGATGTGATTGAGGCCGGGTTCCCAATCTCAAGCCCCGGTGATTTTCTTTCTGTAGTAGAAATTTCTAAAGCAGTAAAAGAACCTGTTGTATGCGGACTTACCCGCTCAAAGAAAGACGATATAGATGTTGCGGCCGAAGCCCTTCATCACGCTAAGCGCGGAAGGATTCATACGGGCATTGGCTCATCCGATGTTCATATCAAGCACAAATTCAAATCAAGTCGCGAACAAGTATTGGAACAAGGCGTGTGGGCCGTGAAGTATGCGAAGTCGAAAGGCTATGAAGTTGAATTCTTTGCAGAAGATGCGGGCCGTGCTGATTTAGGATTCCTGGCTCAATTGATTGAAGCTGTTATTACCGCTGGTGCGGATGTAGTAAACATTCCCGACACAACCGGTTATTGCTTGCCACATCTATATGGAAAACGGATTCAATATTTGGTTGAGAATGTAAAGAATATTGACAAGGCCGTCATTTCTGTTCATTGTCATAACGATTTGGGTTTAGCCACTGCCAATACACTGGCCGGATTAACAAACGGTGCCCGCCAGGCTGAAGTAACGATTAACGGAATAGGCGAACGTGCCGGAAATACTTCGCTGGAAGAAGTAGCTATGATTTTGCAAACGCATAAAGATCTTGGTTTGTATACAGATATTAAATCAGATCGAATTTATAAGTTGAGTAACCTGGTATCAGGCATGATGCGCATGCCTGTGCAGGCAAATAAAGCTATTGTAGGAAAGAATGCATTTTCACATAGTTCAGGTATCCACCAGGATGGATTTTTGAAACATGCCGAGAACTATGAAATCATTAATCCTGCTGATGTAGGTGTGCCCTCTTCTTCTATTGTGCTGACCGCGCGCAGTGGTCGTGCCGCATTGAAACATCGGGTTGAACTTTTAGGTTATTTGTATGAAGGCGATGAGTTGAATACACTTTACGAAAACTTCCTGATCGTTGCCGATGAGAAGAAAGAGGTGAATGATGCCGATTTGATTATGCTGGCTACCAACATGCCTGTTTTAGCTAAGTAGATTTGGTTTCGAGTCGTCAGACCACTCAAAGTGGTCAGACAACTAATACGATTAGAAAAGAAGTTGCATTATGTTGCATTTCTTGGCGCTCTTTGCGTCTTTGCATGAAAATATGTTCCTATGAAAAACTACCTCACTCTCCGCTCAATTATTATCCTGTTGCTTAGTTTGTCTTCATGGCAATTATCTGCACAGGAAATAGGCTTGCAGCTTTACAGTCTCCGCAATGAAATCCCTAAAGACGTAGCCGGATCATTCGAACTTATCAGCAAATGGGGCATCAAAGAAATTGAAGGTGGTGGCACGTATGGTATGACCCAGGAAGAATTCAATGCACTTTGCAAAAAGAATAATCTGAAAATGGTCAGTATCGGAGCCGGGTTTGAGAACTTAGAAAAAGATCCTGCCGCTGTTGCCGAAAAAGCAAAACAATTTGGAGCTACCTACGTGATGTGTTCCTGGATTCCACATACAGGTGATGATTTTACGTTGGCGGATACTGAAAAAGCAATTGCAGTCTTTTCAAACGCTGGCAAAATTCTGAAAGAGCAAGGCATTTCTCTTTGTTATCACATTCATGGATATGAATTTAGAAATTATGAAGGCGGTACGCTGTTTGACTTGATGGTGAAGCAACTTGACAAAACGTATGTCAATTTTGAAATGGATGTTTTTTGGGTGAAACATCCCGGTCAAGATCCCGTAGCCCTGCTAAAAAAATATCCGGGACGTTTCCCACTTATGCATTTAAAAGACCGTAAGCACGGCACACCCAACAGTCAATCAGGCCATGCCGATGTT
>CAZNRJ010000107.1:0-10716 GCA_964574945.1 uncultured Ohtaekwangia sp.
GCCCCTGATCCGCTGGAAGCAATTAAGTATAGAATGGAGCAACAAGGATTAACTAATAATGATCTGGCCGTAATACTTGGTTTTAAAAGCAGAGTGACAGACATATTCAATAGGCACAGAAAACTGAACCTTGGAATGGTGCGCAAGCTTCATGATCAGTTGAATATCCCGCTCAAAACCCTGGTAAAAGAATATTAGGCAATCAAGCCATAGCTGTTTCCCCAGTGACGCTGAAGGGGAAACATTAAAAATCTACTTTACTTCTATCCAATCGTACCAGGAGTTCTGGCACTCATGGAAAACCTTTCATCCTAATACTACTCAATATCTGCCAACGGATAAATAATAATGCGAAACTTATTCGTATTTATTTCAATAAAAAAAGTCAATTCCCCTTACTTTTCATAAACAGGTTATTATCTTAACCCTAAGAAGCAATTGATTTTTCGACTACTTGATTGATAGACAATTGCTATTGAGCTTCAGAAGATTTAATATTTCTGAAAGTTCTTTTTTAAGTGTAGCATCTGAATTGAGTTATTCTGAAATGGAAAATCTTTGGGGCATTGATTTAGGCGGAACAAAAGTAGAAGGGGCGGTTCTTAACTCGTCAATTGATCCGAAAGTCCTTTTCAGGGATCGATTGCCCACCGAAGGCCACAGAGGCTATGACCATATTCTGGGACAGGTTAAAAATGTAGTAGATAAAATGGAAGCCAGGATGGGATACAGGCCGTCTAAGATTGGCATCGCTACTCCCGGTACGTTAGACCCGGGTCTTGGATTAATGAAGAACAGTAATTCCACAAGTCTTAACGGAAGGCCGCTGAAGAAAGACCTTGAGCAATTATTAGGAGTGGAGATGTTTATGGCAAACGATGCCAATTGCTTTGCATTGGCAGAAGCAAATATGGGAGCGGCAAAGGAGCAATACCCAAATGCAAAGGTGGTGTTTGGTGTTATCATGGGTACTGGTGTGGGGGGTGGCGTTGTCGTGGATGGAAAAGTGATAAATGGATTGCAAGGAATAGGAGGGGAATGGGGCCACAATTTTTTAGATGAATCCGGGGGAGCTTGTTATTGTGGCAGGAACGTGTGCGTTGAAAAAATACTGGCGGGTCCCGCGCTCGAAAAATATTACGCTTCCGTAAGCGGTCAAGCTAAAAGCATGAAAGAAGTTTATGAGCTTTACAAGATTGGAGAAGACCCGTTTGCGAAGCAAACCATAGACCGGCTTGTGCACTTTTTTGGTCTCGCGCTAAGTGTAGTGGTAAACATTCTTGATCCGGATGTGATTGTTATTGGTGGCGGAGTGGGAAATATTGATATTATTTATTCGGAAGGAAGGGAATCCCTAAAGAAATATATCTTTAATAATAAATTGGATACGCCTGTTATTAAGCCAAAATTAGGTGACAGTGCGGGCGTATTTGGAGCAGCTTTCCTTGGGAATTAATCTGGATGCACCTAATAGTTTAAATATGAAGCGAATTGCAGTTGTTGGCCCAATTCCGCGCGATCACATTGTGACGCACACAGGAGACTTGATTCAAAAGTGGGGTTGCGTAACACATCCCGTCATTGCATTGTCAACCCTGGCGGGTGAGCAACTTGAGATTATTCCGGTCTGTCACTTACGGTCCGTTGACCTTGATAATGTGGAGGAAGTATTTTCAGGATACAAGGGGATTAATCTGAAGCATCTTACCACCGTGAATGATCAGGGTGATATTATTAGTTTGAGATTTCTTGATCAGAATAACAGGGTTGAACGCCAAACCGGGTTTATGGATCCGATTCTGCCGGCCGACATGACAAATCTCCTGAACTGTGATGTATTTGTATTTATTCCAATCAGTGACTACGAAATTTCATTAGACACCCTAAGGTATATCAAATCGAAAAGCAAGGGCACGATTATCTTTGACGCTCACGGGCCAACAACAGCTTGTTTGGTTAATGGCGAGCGCCAGCGAAAATTCTGGATTGACCGCGATCAATGGCTTCCATACATTGATGTCTTGAAAATGAACCTGGAAGAAGCGTATGCCTCCTGGTATAAAAAAGAATATGAAAGCGAGGATTTCTCCTCGGAAGAATTGGAACGAAAAGAGATTCGTGAATTTGCTGAACATTGCTTAAAGATGGGGGTGAAGTGTGTGTACGTAACGCTTGATTCACGGGGCTGCCTTACTTATTTTAAAAAGAAAGGTGAAACGATAGAAGAGCTTGTCCCTTCCATTAAAGTGGATAAGGTAATTGATACCACAGGATGTGGCGATTCCTTTGCGGGAGGTCTTTCCTATGGGTTAGTGGCAAACCCCGCTAATTATATTGAAGCCGCTAAGTATGGTAATGCTTTTGGTGCCTTACGCACACAAGGCAAAACATTCGAGGTCTTTAAATCCTTAAAAGAAACCAACCAGATTATAGCTCAGGGTCATCTTTAAAATATTTTTACCAACTAAATTTCTAAATGATTAAAGCTGTAATTTTTGATCTCGATGGAGTAATTATCGACACTGCTCATTATCACTATATTGCATGGAAGCGATTGGCCAGTGAGTTTGGCATTACACTCACCCCTTCTCACAACGAATTGCTGAAAGGTGTAAGCAGGATGCGTTCGCTCGATATTATACTGTCCTTAGGCAATATTGAATTACCTGTTGAGCAGCGGGAACAGCTCGCTGAGAAGAAGAATAAATGGTTTGTAGAGTATATCGAATCCATCCGCCCCGAGGAAATATTTCCGGGGGTGGTTGATTTAATAAAAAGTTTGAGAGCTAAAAATATTAAGGTGGGATTAGCATCAAGCAGTAAAAACGCTCCGCGTGTAATTGAATTGTTAGGCATTGCTGCTCAGTTTGATACACTCATTGATGGAACCATGATTACCCATACAAAACCCGATCCTGAAATATTTTTACTCGCAGCTCATAAGCTGGGAATTAATCCATCTGATTGCTTGGTATTTGAAGATGCGGAAGCCGGAGTAGAGGCAGCGTTGGCTGCAGGAATGAAATGTGTTGGCGTAGGATCGCCAGAGCAATTGGGCAAAGCAGATTTGGTTATAAAGAATACCGGTGATTTTAATATTGAGTTAATCGATAGTATATAGTCGATAGTCCATAGCAGTTAGTGTATTGTAACTTCGTAAACCGTAATTCTAAATTTGTAATTTCTATTTTGGTACTTCTAAAAATCGCAAATCGTACTTCTTAAATTGTAATTCAAAATCGTACTTCGCAATTCGTAAATCGTAATTTATCATGAAGCAATATCTTAAGCATCACGAGTGGCATATTATTGAAGAAGGCCTTAACCCTCATTATAATCAGGTTTCAGAAAGTGTATTTAGTTTGGGGAACGGGCGTATGGGCCAGCGTGCCAATTTTGAAGAAGATTATTCGGGCGAAACGCTGCAGGGAAGCTACGTTGCCGGAGTATATTATCCCGATAAGACCCGCGTGGGTTGGTGGAAGAACGGCTATCCTGAGTATTTCGCGAAAGTATTGAATGCCCCCAGTTGGATAGAAATCAAAATAAGAATTGGAGATCAGGTTCTTGATCTTGCTAAATGTAAAGTTGAAAGTTTTAAGCGGGTGTTAGACATGAAGCAAGGGCTGCTGCATCGCACATTTACTGCCACGTTACCCGATGGCAAGAAAATAAGTGTTGACGCAAAAAGGTTTTGTTCTATGGCCGATGGTGAAATAGGGGCCATTCGATATGAGATTACACCTTTTAATTTTTCTTCTCCCATCAGGTTAACACTACCCATCAATGCGGATGTCGTGAACAAAGATTCTAACTACGATGAAAAATTTTGGGAGGAAGTTAGTAAAGAAGCCGAACCGGGTTGGGCAATCGTAAATGCGCAAACGAAGAAGACAAATTTTCATGTATGCACAGGCATGCAATATGATATTCAACGTGGTGGAAAAAGTATTAAAGGAAAGGTATCAACGAATGTGCGCGATAAGTATGCGGATAATGTTGTTGATACGGAATTAAAACAGGGTGAGCCACTTACTATTTATAAATACGTTGCCATTCTCTCTTCTGAAAATCACGCCAAGGATAAATTGGTTGCTAATTGCAAAGCAAAATTAAAGGAAGCAGTAGACACTGGTTTTGAAAAATTGTTTTCAGATCATGCCAACGTGTGGGCGCATAAATGGGAAGAATGTGACATTACAATTGATGGTGATGTAGCCGCTCAGCAAGGAATCCGCTTCAATATTTTTCAACTAACACAAACCTATACAGGTGACGATGAACGCTTGAATATCGGGCCGAAAGGATTTACAGGCGAGAAGTACGGGGGCAGCACCTATTGGGATACCGAAGCATATTGCTTACCGTTCTTTTTGAGTACAGCCGAACCTAAAGTAGCGCGCAACCTGTTGGTGTATCGCTACAAGCATTTGGGCAAGGCGATTGAAAATGCAAAGAAGCTTGGGTTTAAAGATGGCGCTGCTTTTTACCCTTTCGTTACCATGAACGGTGAAGAATGTCATAACGAGTGGGAGATTACCTTCGAGGAAATCCATCGCACCAGCGCTATGGCCTATGCCATGCGCGATTACATTGATTATACTGGTGATCGTGAGTATTTAACTGAATATGGCCTTGAGGTACTGATTGGAATTGCGCGGTTCTGGAATCAACGTGTTAACTGGTCGGATAACAAAAAGAAGTATGTGATTTTAGGGGTAACCGGGCCTAATGAATATGAGAACAACGTTAACAACAATTGGTACACTAACTATTTAGGTGCATGGACATTGAAGTTTGCTATGGAATCTGCAAACTATGTGAAGCAATCCAACCCAGCCCGGTATAAAGAATTAGTATCGAAGCTTAATTTTAAAGAAACTGAAGAAACAGAGCGTTGGAAACACATTGCGGAGAATATGTATTACCCTTATGATGCAGATCGAAAAGTGATTTTGCAGCAGGATGGTTTTCTGGATAAAGAATTAATTCCGGTCAGGGATCTTAGTCCGGCTGACCGCCCGCTAAATCAAAAATGGTCGTGGGACCGGATTCTCCGTTCTTGCTATATCAAGCAAGCCGATGTATTGCAAGGCATATTTTTGTTTGAGGATGATTTTGACCTGGAGACGATTCGCAGGAACTTCGACTTTTACGAACCACTTACTGTGCACGAGTCATCGCTGTCACCCTGCGTGCATGTAATCCTTGCCAGCAAATTAGGTTACAAGGAGCAGGCCTATGAATTTTATTTACGTACCGCACGCCTCGATTTGGATGATTATAACAATGATACCGAAGAAGGCTGTCACATTACTTCCATGGCCGGTACGTGGATGAGTTTGGTAAAAGGATTTGGTGGCATGCGTGTCCGGAACGGGCAACTGCATTTTAATCCATTTATACCTGATCAGTGGAAATCGTATTCATTCCGACTGGAGTTCAGGGATCGCGTGATTAAAGTAAAAGTCAGTAAGGATAAAATCGATACATTGCTTGAACATGGCGAACCATTAGAAGTGATTATGAATGGTAAACCTGTGATGCTCTGAATAATTCATTAAGCTTAATAAATTTTTATGAAAAAAATACTTCTGATTCTTGTTTCCGCAGTTTGCCTGACAGCAGCGTTTGGCCAAAAGAGCAATTCAACAGTTAATAAACGGCTTGCAGGTGTTGATGCAGAACTTCAAAAAGTGCTGGAAACCTGGAAGACCCCCGGTTTTGCCGTTGCCGTGGTTGAAAAGAACAAAATTGTGTATGCCAAAGGATTTGGCTATCGCGATTACGAGAATAAACTTCCGGTTACACCCAACACGCTTTTTGCCATTGGTTCGTGCTCAAAGGCATTTACATCTTCCATCCTGGGTTTGCTAAGGGAAGAGAAGAAAATGGATTTTAATGAAAGCCCGAGAAAATATTTTCCAGAATTAAAATTCTTCAGCAATGAAATGGATGAATCGATCATCATGAAGGATTTAATGAGTCATAGGACAGGATTACCAAGGCACGATTATTCATGGTACTTATTCCCGACCGAATCAACCGATAGTTTGATTCAGCGCATTGCTTACCAGGAACCCTTTACGGGAGTGAGGGAAAAGTGGTATTACAATAACTTCATGTTTTTGATGCAAGGCGCCATCACGGAAAAAATAACGGGTAAACCGTGGGCGGAAAATGTTGAAGAGCGGATTTTTAAACCGCTGGGAATGACACGCTCTAACTTTACGATTGCTGATTGGAAGAAAAGTGAAGATGCTGCTTTTGGGTATCAGTTAGAAAAGGAAACTATCATTAAGAAGATGGACTATTACAACATAGCCGCCATGAGCCCTGCGGGCAGTATCAATAGCAGTGTAAACGAAATGTCGAATTGGGTAATCACCTGGATTAACGGGGGAAAGTTTAAAGGAAAGGCATTGCTGCCTGCTCCCTACGTTACGGAAGCCATGAGTTCGCAAATGGTGGTGTCACCGGCCTTGCCCGATAAAGAGATTTCTGATATCCATCTCTCTAACTATGGCTATGGATGGTTCCTGGCATCCTATAAAGGACATTATCGCGTTGAGCATGGGGGCAATATCGATGGCTTCTCGGCAAGTACTTCGTTCTTTCCGAGTGATAGCGTTGGCATTGTTGTGCTGGTTAATCAAAACGGATCATCTGTGCCAAGCGTGGTGCGGAACATACTTGCCGACCGGATGCTAAATGTTGCCCGGTCGGATTGGAATAAAGATTTAAAAACAAGGCAAGAAAAGGCGTTGAAAGATCAAAAGGAAGCTGAAAAAACTAAAAGTTCAAGCAAGGTAAAAGGGACCCGGCCTTCTCACAGCAAGCAGGAATTTTCGGGTAAGTATTCACATCCGGGTTATGGTTCATTTGATCTTGTGGTGGAACGCGATTCCTTATTCGCGAAGTTTAAATTGACAAAGCTTTGGCTGCGCCACTATCATTACGATGTATTTGAATCGTATGAAGCTAAAAACGGAATAGATACTACAAGCTCACCCTTGCTGTTTAATTTTGCAACTAATGACGGTGGCGATATAAGCATGGTTTCCCTTAAAATAGAACCTGCCCTCGAGCCCATAGAATTTAAGCGCACGCCTATAAAAATAGATGTTGATGTTGCCACCCTGGAAAAATATACAGGTGAGTATGAGTTAGGCGGAATGGCAGCAAAATTTTACTTAAGGGGAGAGGCCCTTTTCCTCACCGTACCCGGCCAACCTGAGTATGAATTGATCGCCACAGGCAAAGATAAATTCTCCATTAAATCATTAGATGGATTTAAGATTGAGTTTACCGGCAGTGAGGGAAAAGTAACGGAGGCAATTTTCATTCAGCCTAATGGCACGTTTAAGGCGAAGAGGAAGTAAATTCAATCAGATTATTAAAATCAAAAGACGTTGAGTAATAATAGCCTTGCCTCTAACTCATTGAGTTCTGATGAAATCAATAAAATTGAGGAATTCAGAAAATCAAAACAGACGGCTGTTCTTGCTATCTTGTTTTCTGACATTGTAAATTCCACCTATGCAACGGAAAAATTGGGGGAACAAACCTATTCTAAATTACGACACATTCATGACGAGCTTTTTAAAAAGATTATGTGTCGTGACAAAGCGGGAATAATTATCAAAGAAATTGGTGATTCCTTTTTATGTGTCTTCGCGGAACCATCAACAGCTGTGTTAAGGTCTATTGAATTTCAGCGTGCAATCAATTCAAATAAAGAACATCTGACTATTCTCAATTACACGCTTACAGTTAGGATAGGAATTCATGTAGGGCAAGTGGCAGTGGAGAATTCATTGGTGTTAGACATATTCGGAAGGCACGTTAACCGGGCGGCAAGAATTGAATCATTAGCAGGCGGTGGGCAAATTTTCAGCTCATTATCAGTCTGGGAAAATGCAGTTGGGTGGATTAAAGATAGTAATGAAGATAAGATTGGCTGGATTTCGCATGGCAAAACAAAATTAAAAGGAGTAGAAGAGAAGGTTGAGATTTTTGAATTCTATTCTAAGGATATTAACAAGCCATCGCCTCCAACGATTATCCGTAAGCGAAGGCGAAATCAATTGTTATTGCTCTTTTTAGGTTTTGTAGTCGTTGCCGGATTATCCTTTTTTATCTTAAAAGAAATAGGGAAAGAAATTCCTGTTGTACAAAATGGAAGAAAAACGCATTATGTTCAATTTGATTTTTCAGGACTATCCAAGGAAAAATCAGCGTTTGATTCTATCGATATTGCTGAAAGATTGTTGTCGCAGGCGATTACATTGCTGAGCCCGGACTCTGTAATAACAGAAATAGACCTTATCAGGTTTTTTTCAAAGAAAGGAGAGTTATATAAGCGACATAGTAATGAGGATGACTATAATGCAAATGATAAAAGTGAAGACGATAAATATTTCAGGGATACATTAAAATTTGCAAGTGTTTTACTTGTTAGCGTAAAATCTGCTTCAAACAATAAAAGTGATTTTTTTGACCTAAAATGTAGAATTGTTTCATACCCTGATTTAAAAACTACATTAATATTTTTTACGAAGAGTGATGACTCTAGTCTGAAAATGATTGCGCATGATTTTAGAAAGATAATTCAACATTCTTTCATTGGTCAACAACTTAGTATCGTTCAGGGTTATGTTTTAACCTGTAATGATAATGAAATCATTTTTCGATTGAGTAAAGATGCGAAACTTCGCGAAGGAGCTATAGTTAATGTATCAAGAAACTATTCAGGCAAAGAAGGATTGTATGAACGGCTTGAATACCTGAAAGCAAGGATTGATTATTTTAAAAATAGACCGAACGATTCTTTGGACCTTAAAGATTCTTATGAACAATATGCAAGTATTGAGAATAGTATCCCTAAGACTGACTCCATTAATAACAATGCTTTTCAATTAGAAATCAGAGGCCGGGTAAAGGAATTGTATGACTCAACGGGTAAGGCAACCTGGAAACTAAATGGAAAATTCCCTTTTGATAAACCTAAGAAGGGAGATTTAATTAAACTTGCCCTATAGTTGTATAATAACTTAATATGAAGACAGAGCTTCGGTTTTTGCAAATGCCTCTTGATTTTTAACTCTCAACTTCTCCCAGTCCTCAAACCGTTCAAGTTCATCGGCAGTAATGCGATATACCCACGTGAGTACGGCCAAATCATCGGTGAGGCCTATGCCCGGAATGAAGTCGGGGATAAAATCAATTGGATTAATGAAGTAAATTATAGCCGCCAATAAAATTATGACCGCCCGTAAGGGAAGCTGGTATTTGCCGGTAGCCTGGGCTTTCAAAAGGCGACCGATCAGGAAGAATTTGCTGCTGATTTCAGCGCCCTTTATTCCGCTCCAGTTTACCTGGCGCGACTTTGCTGATAGCTGTACCAGCAATTTCAGGACCCGTGCCGGCTTACCGCTAAGGGCTGCAGCCTGCTTTAAGGCACGGTTAAAAAACTCATTTTTTAGGGAAATCATGGGGTAATAACGATTAGACGTGACGTATTAGTTCATGGGTTTCCGGTCTTATATGTCAATTCCCACATTTTTCCGGTTGCGTTCCCTTTAAAAATATCGAATATTATCATTGAATGTAGCCTGAATAATGCGAAATTACTTTTGAAAGTTCCTCACCTAATCCCCGAGTTATGGAAAATTCTGTTTCGCTCTTCGCTACTTTGGACTCTTACATGTTCATGGGCTCCTATGTTTTTTTCGGTCTGACCCTGCTCATTATCCTGTTTCATGAATTTAAGGTGATGTCAATCCGGGATCAAAAAGATCGGTACGACTACATCAATCTTCATGAGATCAAATATTTTCGGTTAGGGGTTATTGCTCTTATAATTGCTGCAGGCTTATACCTGGTTGCAACGATCACCCCTAAACTTCCGGTTAGTGATTCCCTTAGAATGTTTATCGGTGCCTTTTTTCTTATTGTGTTGGGTACCATTGCTTATGTTACCCTTACCAGCATTGTGGGTACTATATATCCCCGGTTGTTGGAAGGCAGGTTAACCCGGATTCGAAATAACCCGCGCAAATCATCGACAGGAAATATTATGCGAAAACTATCCGAGGAAGAGGGATCAGTTCACCTGGAAGCGGATCAATTGTCGCAGCACAAAAGTGAAATTCATTCAGTAGAATATGATGTGTGGCTGGATGATAAGACGGGCGAAAAGAAGATTGACAAATATATGGCCTACCAGCATGCCGAGAAATGTGGCGAATGCGGGTACTATACATTGAAAATTGATGTTGAGGAAATAGAAAAACAACCCACTCAACAAGAAGACGGTTTGCTCTTAGAGCATTATAAGTGCAGCTATTGCAAGCACCGCGAAGTGAGGGAAGTTGTTATTGCATCCCTGGCAAATAATTCGTAAACCGGCTAAGCGTTTTTCATCATTACATAACGGTAGTAAAACCTGGTTTCGTCCTTCAGGTTGTTGTAAAACTTGGAGCCAACTACCCCGGCAAATTCAGAGAATAATTTTTGCCATTTGGCAGGGATGAGCCGATGTATACGCTCCCTCTTTTTTTCATCTTCCTGTTCGATGGCTTTAATAACATTGCTTGTTATATTTTCTTCCACCAGCATTCTTAAGCCACAATTGGCCAATAGGTTTTTTAATGCAGGCATATCAACCGCATACCGATTCTCCACCAAAGTATCTTCCTACTGCCATCAATCCGG
>CAZNRJ010000108.1:0-10645 GCA_964574945.1 uncultured Ohtaekwangia sp.
TATGAATGCAGAGGAAGCAAAGCTGGCCGCTCAACAGGTGGGACTGGCCATTCTTGCAACCTTGAAATCTAACCTGGGCAGCTTAAACAAAATCAAACGCGTGATAAAGGTGTTGGGCATGGTGAATGCCGTACCTGAATTTGAACGTCATCCGTTTGTAATCAACGGCTGCAGCGAATTATTTGCTAAGGTGTGGGGACCTGATAACGGTGTAGGCGTGCGCAGTGCAGTAGGTATGGGCTCCTTGCCTGATAATATTCCTGTGGAGATTGAAGCTATGTTTGAATTGACTTAGTCGATGGTCGATAGTCCATAGTAGTACGTGCTATAGACTATGGACTAAAGGCTATGGACTTAGGACTAAAGACTATTGACTATGGACTCATCATATAAAATAAACAACATTAACGAATTAGACTCCCCTGCCCTCGCAGTCTACCCCGAACGGGTAAAGGAAAATATCCGGGTTCTTAAAGAATTTGTTCCCCATGTTACCCGTTTGCGGCCGCATGTGAAAACAAACAAGTGTGCCGAAGTATGCAGCATGATGATGGCCGAAGGAATAAAGAAATTCAAATGCGCCACCATTGCGGAAGCAGAAATGCTGGCCACTATCGGTGCCCCGGATGTGCTGATGGCGTATCAACCGGTTGGGCCCCGCGTGCTGCGATTTATCAAGCTCATCAAAACATTCCCGAATACGAATTTTAGCTGTTTGATTGATAATGAAGAGACGGCAAAACAATTATCTACGGAAGCTCAAATACAAAACATCACAATAAAAGTTTTTATCGATTTGAATGTGGGGATGAATCGCACCGGCATCAAACCTGAAAAAGCGTTAGTTCTTTTTACATTTTGCGAATCGTTATCAAATATTTCTGTGATCGGACTTCATGCTTATGATGGTCATAACCGCGATTCTGATTTAGGCATTCGCACCGCTGGCTGCGATGAAGGCTATAATCGTGTGGAAGCCCTTCATAATTCCATTTTAAAACAAAGCGGAAAGAATTTAACCATTGTAACCAGCGGCAACACAACTATTTCCATTCATGCAAAAAGAAAAAATGTAGAGGTTAGTCCGGGTACATTTATTTTTTGGGACTATGGCTACCATAAATTGTTTGCTGAGCAGCCTTTTGTGTTTGCTGCTTTGCTAATCACGCGCATAATCTCCAAACCGGATGAAGACACACTCTGTATTGATCTTGGCCATAAGGCAGTAGCTTCAGAAAATCCATTAGAAAATAGAATTTATTTTTTAAATGCGCCCGAACTGAAAGCCATTGGACATAGCGAAGAGCATTTGATCTTGCGGGCAGAAAAAAATAATTCGTATAAAGTAGGTGATGTGCTGTATGGTGTGCCTTTCCACATCTGCCCTACCGTGGCATTGCATGAAACTGTTGCTGTAATTAACGATAACAAGGTAGTGGACAGTTGGAATATTGTCGCAAGGAAAAGAAAGATCACAATTTAAAAATAAGTCCATAGTCAATGGTCGATAGCGACTATAGACTATTGACTATTGACCATGGACAATTAAACTAACAAAAAATGTCACCTTTTATTGTCGATGCCCATTTGGATTTAAGCATGAACGCAATGGAATGGAATCGCGATCTGCGGAAGCCCCTTTCAGAAATCCGCGACCGTGAAAAAGGCATGACTGACAAACCCGATCGGGGTAACGGAGTTGTTTGCTTTGAAGAATTACGCAAAGGGAATATTGGCCTGGTGGTTGCCACACAAATTGCCCGTTATGTAGCACCCAATAATCCCCTGCCCGGTTGGCATTCGCCTGAACAAGCATGGGCACACACACAAGCGCAGCGTGCATGGTATGCTGAAATGGAGCGTGTGGGTGAGTTGAAATCAATCACTGACATAAAATCATTAGAAACCCACCTTAAAGATTGGACAAACACAAAACCGGTTGGATATATTCTGAGTTTAGAAGGTGCCGATTCATTAGTCACCGTTCAGCATCTTGAAATTGCTTACAACTATGGATTAAGGGCTGTGGGCCTTGCTCACTACGGCCCCGGTCGATATGCACAAGGCACAGATGCAACCGGAGGACTTGGCAAACATGGGAAAGAGTTGTTAAAAGAAATGGAACGGCTCAATATCATTTTGGATGCTACTCATTTGTGCGATGATAGTTTTTGGGAAGCACTCGATCATTTTAATGGTGCGGTGTGGGCCAGTCATAACAATTGTCGCTCGTTAGTAAATCACAACCGGCAATTCAGCGATGAGCAAATAAAGGAATTGATTCAGCGAGGCGCTGTTATTGGCGGTGTTATGGACGCGTGGATGTTAGTGCCCGATTGGATTCGGGGAAAGTCAAAGCCACGACAAATGAATTGCGACCTGAACAAATTAATAGATAATTACGATCACATCTGCCAGTTGGCAGGTAATGCAAATCATATCGGCATCGGCTCCGACCTGGACGGGGCATTTGGTACAGAGCAAACACCGTTTGACATTGAAACCATTGCCGATCTCCAAAAGATAAGCATCTTACTATCTCAACGCGGTTACACACAACAAGATATTGAAAATGTAATGTCGGGCAACTGGCTGAGGTTTCTTAGAAAAGCGTGGGCATAAAAAAGTGTCATTCGCAATCGAACGACACTTTCATTAAGAATTCAATAATTATTGGTTAGGTTTTTCTGTATCAATCTTTATAGGTTTCTCATACCCAAATATCTCATCCAACGTAAGCTGCTTCACCTTTCCATACTTCTTTAAATCTTTCAGGTTTAGTTTATCCGCACTTCCAAGTACCACTACATTGTAGTTGGCTTTGCTCAGATATTGCTCATGAAATTTTTGAATATCATCTAATGTAAGTTGCTGTGCTTGTTCATACACATCTTTACGGATGTCATGATCGATTCCTTTACGCTGCGCGTCCAGGTAGTTAAACAATATTCCGGTTTTCGTAATCCGGGCGCTCTCTATCCGGTTCATGATGCCACTTTTGGCTACCTCAAAGCCGCTTTCGGTGCGTGGAAAATTTCGGATCAGGCCGCTTAATCCTTTCATAGATTCTTCTTGCTTATCCGCTTGCGTGCCTACGTAGCCATAAAAGAAATCATTTCCGGTCGGCTTATCCGCGGTACCATAATAAGCAAAGGCTGAATAAGCCAATCCCTGCGCTTCACGAAGTTCCTGGAAAATCGGAGAACTCATATTGCCATCAAAGTATTCATTAAATATTCTGCTAATAGGAATTCTTTCTTTATCAAAAGCTGGGCCTTTGGTTAAGAAAATGATCTCCGCTTGTACCATATCATAGTCGGCCCAAAATGCATTTTGCTCCGCTACATCCTTCAATAGAAAATCTTTGGGCGCAGGTGCTGGCTTTAACTGATCTGGCAATGCATGAAATTGATTCAATGATGCAATTATTTCTTCCCCACTCTTAGGGCCATAATAAAGTACTTTATGTTCGGTTTGTGTAAACCCCTTGATCAATTCGGTTAATGTTTCAGCTTTCAGTTCACGTAGTTCCTTATTCGACAATACATTTGTAAACGGAGATTCGGCACCATACAATCCGTAGTTAATCAGTCCTTCATATAAAATAGCAAACTTATCTTTTTTGATGTCATCCCGCTTTTTAAAGATACCATCCACCATACTCTTCAGGGCTTCATCATCTGGTTTTGGATCTGCCAGTAATTGCTCAAAGAGTTGAACAGCCTTATCCATATTCTCGCTAAGTCCATTCAGGTAGATGTACGTCTGATCTTCGGCTGCAAACACACCGAAACTACAGCCAATTTTATAAAGTTCTTTCTTAAACTCTTCCGCAGAAAGTGTTGATGTGCCCAGGTACTCTAAATATTCGATGGCGATTTTCAAGGTTGGATCATGATTCGTACCCACATCGGATAGATAATAAAGGGTAAATAACTCATTCTCTTTATTCGGAGTATACAATACCTGAATTCCCTTATTGATGCTGAGTTTTTGAATATCCCTGTCGTAATCGATAAATACCGGAGTAAGTTTCTCTGGTTTATTTTTTAGCAATTCTTCGTGAAAGGCAGACTTGTTTTCCTTATTTAAAGTAACCCGTGTAATTTCCGGTTTGCTAACTTTCTTTGCATTGGGATCTTTTCCGTTGCGTTTATAAACCACCGCATAGTTATTACCATAATGAGTGTTGGCAAACTTTACAATATCTTCTTTTGAATAGGCTTTCAACGATTCAACACTCGATATATACTCCTGCCATGGAATACCATTGGTAAACGCCATTACCAAATCATCTGAACGCGACCAGTTTTGCTCAGACTGTTGAATCTTGCTCTTTTTAAGATCATTAATAACTGCGTCTACCAACCAATCTTCAAACTCACCCTTCTTTACCAAATCAATCTGGCTTAGTAAAAGATCTTTCACTTGTTCCAACGTCTGACCTTCGCGGGGCATGGCCGAAAATGTATGAATGGTATAGTCATTCATGTCATTTACAAAACTGTAAGGCTCCAACACTTTTTGCTGTTGCTTTAAATTTAAGTCAATCAAACCGGCTTGGGAATTAGAAAGAATCATATCGGTCAATCGCAACAACTTTGCATCTTCACTACCCGTACCCTTAAACCGAAATCCCAGGTTTACCCACTCTGCATCAGGACCAAATACTTCTGTTATCCGGGGCTCATGAATAGGTTCTTCCTCCACGTTAGCCAATACAGGTAATTTGTCATTGGGTTGCCAATCACCAAAGTACTTATCGATAAGAACGATTGTTTTGTCATAGTCGATGTCGCCACTCAAACATACTGCAACATTGTTTGGTCGATAGTAGGTATTAAAATAAGCTTTGATGTTTGTAATGGACGGATTCTTCAAATGATCAATGGTGCCAATAACTGTCTGCGTGCCATACGGATGTTTTTTGAAAATTGAAGCATTCATCGCTTCGAAGGTTTTCCAATAATCATTATCAAGACTTCGGTTTTTTTCTTCATACACTGTCTCCAATTCGGTATGAAACAAACGCGGCACAATTACTTTGAACCGATTTGCTTCTAAACGAACCCAGTTCTCGATTTGATTGGCGGGAATATCATTAATGTAAACGGTGCGATCTTCGCTTGTATATGCATTTGTACCGCGCGCGCCAATTTCCGAAACCATTTTATCGTATTCATTTGCTATGGCAAGTTTTGACGCTTCGTTAGAGACCTTATCGATAAGTTTATAATAATTCTTTCGCTCAATGGAATCGGTTAGTTTTCTGTAATGCTCAAACATGCGCTCAACGCTATCCAACAAAATGCTCTCCTGCTTCCAATCAAGCGTTCCAAAATCAGAAGTTCCTTTGAACATGATATGCTCTAAGTAATGTGCCAAGCCGGTAGTCTCTGCCGGATCATTTTTACCACCTGCTTTTACCGCAATTTGAGTCTGTATGCGAGGTTCCGCATCGTATTGGCTTAAGTAGACCTTAAGACCATTCTTAAGTGTGTAAATCCTAACTTTTAACGGGTCGTCAGTTACATACTCATACGTGTACCCATTACTTTCTGCCGTTTTCGTTTCATATTTCCTCTTTTGAGTACATGAAACAATAAGCCCTATAGCAATTACAATACAAACTAATCGTTTTAGCATAATCATATATTTTTTGGGATATCTAATGTAACTAATTTTGGGGTATCCTAAGAAATGATCCGTAAATAAAATTATAGCGTTTCCAACTAAATAGGCTTGTATCCGTATCTTTAATGGTAAATTATTCATGATATTTCGAATTGTACAATGAAAAAGAAGATTGCAGGAGTTTGTGTGGTTATGGTGTCGTTGGTATTGCTGTCTTTCACTCCGCCAGCAGAACGCTACTTTGAGATAGCCAAAAACTTAGATGTGTTTGCCTCCCTCTTTAAAGAAGTGAATGCACTTTACGTGGATGAAATAAATCCCAATAAAACAATTCGCACCGGCATTGATGCCATGCTTGCTTCGCTCGATCCTTATACCAATTTTATTTCGGAAGATGAAGTGGAAGACTTTCGCACACTCAACACCGGTCAATACGGTGGCATTGGTGCTGTAACCCGTATGTTTAACAACCGCACCGTTGTTACGATGGTGAATGAAAATTATCCGGCCTACAAAAACGGGTTAAAGATTGGCGATGAAGTTTTAAAAATGAATGGCATAGAACTTTCCAAACTCACCCTGGAAGAAGCCAATCATTTAATGCGCGGACAGGTAGGCACATCTGTAAAACTTACCGTAAAACGAATGGGCAAAGAAAATCCATTTGATATTGAGTTTAAAAGAGAGAAAATAAAAATCAGTAATGTGCCTTATTTCGGAATGGTATCCACGGACGTTGGTTACGTTCAACTCACCGAGTTTACTCCCGATGCAGGAAAAGAAGTGAAGAATGCGTTAGTGAGTTTAAAGGAAAAAGGCGCCAGGTATATGATCCTGGACCTGCGCGGAAACCCGGGAGGGTTATTGATGGAGTCTGTTAACATCTGCAACCTGTTTATCCCGAAAGGAAAAAAAGTGGTTGATACCAAAGGGAAAGTAGAGAACAGCAACATCACGTATGAAACCCTTAACAGTCCAATTGATTTGGAGATTCCGGTAGTCGTCCTCATTAACAGGGGCAGCGCTTCTGCATCAGAAATTGTTGCTGGCACGCTGCAAGATTATGATCGGGCAGTTATTTTAGGAGAACGATCTTATGGAAAAGGGTTGGTGCAAATACCCAGGCCACTCTCCTACAATTCGCAGGTAAAAATCACTACAGCAAAATATTACACCCCCACCGGCAGGTGTATTCAGGTGTTGGATTATTCGCACCGAAGGGAAGATGGAAGTGTTGCTTCAATTCCTGATTCATTAAAAAAAGAATTTATTACCTCGCGCGGACGCAAGGTATTTGATGGCGGTGGAATTGAACCCGATATTACGTTAGAAGCCGAAGAAGCTGCAATCATTTCTCAAATTTTATATGGCAATGGATTCATTTTTGATTACGCTACGCTATATGCATTCAACCATCCTTCTATTGCCAATGCGAAAGATTTTTCATTAACAAATCAGGAGTATGCTGAATTTGAAAACTGGATGAAAACAAAGACGTACACCACACAGTCGCCCATTGAGGAAGAACTGGCCGGTTTAACGGACGAGGCAAAGCGCGAAAAATTCTATGAAGATTTAAAGCCGCAATTAGACCAGATTAAATCGCGCCTGGCGGATTCAAAGAAAACTGAATTGAGCCGCCATAAAGATCAAATTAAAAAACTACTCGAACGTGAAATCGTTTCCCGTTACTACTTCGAAAAGGGAACGGTGGAAACAGGTTTTAAATATGACCGGGAAGTAAAAGCTGCTATGGACATTCTCCACAATCAAACCGAATACAAAAAGATTTTAAAGCTCTGACAAAGCAATGATGCTTACCGGAAATGCCTGGCGATGGCTATTGACTTCAATAGCCATTTTTTCTTTGCTCTTGCTGATGGATTCCTGCCTTCAGTTTAGAATGAGCAAAACTGAAATTGATACTTACTTCAAGGACAAAGAACCGAAAGGTGTACTTAAGCAATATGACCTTGATAAGCGAAGACTTATCTATCTGGTGGTGGGAGATTCAACCAAGCCACTCGTTGTTTTTGTGCATGGATCGCCCGGGTCGTTAAGTGCATTTATCGATTTCATGGCCGATACCGCATTACTTAAACGGGCACAACTCATCACGTTAGACCGCCCCGGATTTGGCGCTTCCAATTTTGGGTATGCCGAACCTTCACTGGTTAAACAGGTTTCGCTCCTTGAACCCATTTTAAGGGAGCGCAAAAATAATAGACCGATTATTTTAATAGGTCATTCATTAGGAGGTCCATTCATTGCACGCATGGCCATCGATTACCCTGAGTTAGTTGATGGGCTGGTGATGATTGCCCCTTCCATTGCTCCTGAGTTAGAACCTTATGAATGGTTTCGCGCACCCATGGCTACTCCATTTATTAAGTGGCTGCTCCCTCGCTCAATACGTGCGTCCAACGATGAGATCTACAAACTCAAACCCCAATTGGAAGAAATGCTTCCGCTATGGAAAAAGATTACAGTTCCTACCATTGTTATCCAAGGGACTAAGGACTCATTGGTAGATCCCAGAAATGCTGACTTTGCAAAGAAAATGATTGTCAATGCCCCTGTCAGGGTTGTGATGATCGAAGGAATGGATCATTTTATACCCTGGAGTGCCCCGGAGAAAATCCGCCAAAGTGTAATCGAACTTCTTACAGAATATCAGCTCAATTAAAAAAGGCTGTTCAATGAATGAACAGCCTTTCATAGATTTAACTGATTTGATTACTCAGCGGAGAAACAATAGTTCCCTGTATTTCACCAATGGCCAGTCTTCATCATCAACCAATAATTCTAAGCGGTCAACCGCATCACGAATTTTATCAAAGTATTTTTCTTTGATGTCATCGCAATAGCCAAATGCGCGCTTATGAGTATCGGAAATTTTATTCAACCGTTTCCGTTCTTCCACCATTTCACGAACACTTACTTTAATTGTATCGATATGGCTTGTGATTTCCTTAATGGTTTGAACCACGGTAGCGTTATCCACACCCAGGCCTTTTAGGCCATTGGCATTCGTTATCAGTTTATTTTGGTAGGCAATGGCAGTTGGTATAATGTGGTTCATCGCCAGGTCGCCAATCACACGGGCCTCGATCTGTACCTTCTTCATGTAGCTCTCCAACTTAATTTCATTGCGGGCTTCTGCTTCTTTGTGCGACATCACTCCGTGCTTTTCAAAAAGATCAAGCGATTTCTTTGAAACATACGCTTCGATTGCGCGAGGCATGTTCTTCACATTACCTAACCCGCGTTTTTCAGCTTCCTTCACCCACTCATCGGAATATCCATCACCTTCAAAGCGCACTGCTTTAGACTCTTTAATGTACTTGCGCAACACATTAACAATCGCCAATCGCTTCTCTTCGCCTTTTTCTATTTCTTTGGATACTAATTCATAAAAATTAGAGAGCTGCTCGGCAACGATCAAATTAAGCGCTGTCATCGGGGTACCGCAATTATCAGAACCACCTACCGCACGGAACTCAAATTTATTTCCTGTAAAGGCAAAAGGTGAAGTCCTGTTGCGATCCGTTGCATCTAAGATGATTTCCGGTATTTGATCAATACCCAATTTCATATACATGTTATCTCCCTTCTCAATCTTCACATTTCCATTCTTCTCAAGTTCATCTAACACGGCTGTCATTTGTGATCCAATAAAAACAGACATGATTGCAGGAGGAGCTTCATTGGCACCCAGGCGGAAATCATTGCCCGCTGTAGCAATGCTGGCCCTCAGTAAATCAGCATGTTCATGCACAGCCTTGATGGTAGTGATGAAGAATGTTAAGAAGAGTAAATTATCGCGTGCGGAACTTGAAGGTGCATACAGGTTAACACCTGTATCGGTAATCAAAGACCAGTTGTTGTGTTTGCCACTTCCGTTCAACCCGGCAAATGGCTTCTCATGAAACAAAATTTTCAGATTGTGCTTTTCGCCTACCCGGCTCATCACGTCCATCATCAATTGATTATGGTCGTTGCCCACGTTTACTTCTTCGAACAAGGGAGCCACTTCAAATTGACTTGGTGCCACTTCATTGTGGCGGGTGCGAACGGGAATCCCCAGCTTCCAGCTTTCGATTTCAAAATCGCGCATGAAATCATATACCCGACCCGGGATCGTTCCGAAGTAATGGTCTTCCAATTGCTGGCCACGGGCCGGGGCATGGCCAAATACGGTGCGACCCGCCATTACCAAATCAGGGCGTGCATTAAACAATGCCTTATCAACAACAAAATATTCCTGCTCAGCCCCTAAGGAAGCCACTACATGCTGAATGTCTTTATCAAACAACTGGCACACCTGGGTAGCTGCTAAATCAACTGCTTTTAATGCTTTCAATAAAGGAGACTTGGTGTCCAATGTCTCGCCTGTATAAGAAACAAAAATGGTTGGTATGCTTAATGTCTTTCCATAAAGGAACATGGGCGATGTTGGGTCCCAGGCTGTATAACCACGCGCTTCAAATGTACTGCGAATGCCCCCACTTGGAAATGAAGAGGCATCAGGCTCTTGCTGAACAAGTTCGCTGCCTTTAAATTTTTCTATCCCCGAAAGTGCGTCAAAGAATGAGTCGTGCTTTTCGGCCGTGCCACCCGTCATGGGTTGAAACCAGTGCGTAAAGTGTGTGGCGCCCTTAGTGATCGCCCACGACTTTGCCGCTGCCGCAACGGCATCAGCGGTAGTTTCATCAATCTTCTCATGATTTTTAATAGCAGCGCTTACTTTTTTAAAGACAGCAGGTGCCAGGGTAGCCCTCATTTGTTCCATGCCAAAAACATACTCTCCAAAAAATTGCGAAATGCTGGGAGTAGTAGGTTCCACATGTACTTTTGGGCGTTCATTAAGCTTTTTTAAAGCTTCAAAACGTAGTTGAGCCATAGTAGTGGTTAATTTTTAGTCAGTTTATTCTCAAAAGTATAGGTTTTTGGGACAATATGGTTTACGTGTTACCCATATTTTATCAAAATGTAATTGCATTTCGTTGTA